>NZ_JAVRHI010000501.1:0-2884 GCF_034105845.1 Streptomyces sp. CRN 30
GGCCAGCTGGTTGATCGGCGTCGGCGCGCCGTAGTAGTCGGCCACGATCTTGTTGAACATCGCCGGGTGCGCACGGCCGGTGCGGATCGCGGCGAAGTCCTCCTTGGCGACCACGACGGCCTTCTCCATCTTCTCCTCGGCTTCGAGGAGGGTCTCTTCGATCACCACTTGCTCCTGCGTGTCTGAGTAGGCCCGGCTGCGGTTCCTGGTCGGGGCGGCGGCCGGCTGCGTCGCGTCTTCTTCCTGCACGGTTCCCGACCGGCAGGACATTGTCCATCCCCCGGCCAGGGGTTCAGCTGCGGCCGGTCTCGTCGCCCACGAGCGTGCCGATCTTCTCACCCTTGACGGCTCGGGCGATATTGCCCTCCTTCAGGAGTTCGAAGACGACGATCGGCAGCTTGTTGTCACGGCACAGCGTGACGGCCGTGGCGTCGGCGACCTTGAGGTCGCGGGTGATGACCTCGCCGTAGCCGAGCGCGTCGAACTTGACCGCGTCGGGGTTGGTCTTCGGGTCGGAGTCGTAGACCCCGTCGACCCCGTTCTTGCCCATGAGCAGGGCCTCGGCGTCGATCTCCAGGGCGCGCTGGGCGGCCGTGGTGTCGGTGGAGAAGTACGGCATGCCCATACCGGCGCCGAAGATGACGACGCGGCCCTTCTCCAGGTGGCGCACGGCGCGCAGCGGGATGTAGGGCTCGGCGACCTGCCCCATGGTGATGGCGGTCTGCACGCGGCAGTCGACGCCCTCCTTCTCCAGGAAGTCCTGGAGGGCGAGGCAGTTCATCACGGTGCCGAGCATGCCCATGTAGTCGGAGCGGGCGCGGTCCATGCCGCGCTGCTGGAGTTCGGCGCCGCGGAAGAAGTTGCCGCCGCCGATGACGATCGCGATCTGCGCGCCGTCCCGGACGACGGCCGCGATCTCGCGCGCGATGGCGTGCACCACGTCGGGGTCGACGCCCAGGCCCCCGCCGCCGGAGAACGCCTCTCCGGACAGCTTCAGCAGAAACCGGCCGCGTACTTTGCCGTCGTCGCTCTTCTCGGCCTTGGTGGTCATGGAGATCTCGCCTCTTTTACGTGGGTCACACATACGAAGGAGGCCATTGCCGGTGGGGTGGTTCTCATCCCATGCGCGGCAATGGCCTCCTCGTCAGATCTGCCGCCGTCCGCCACGCGCGTGTGCGCGGACGGCTGCCGCCGACCCTACCGGGGCCGGGCGTCCGTCGCGGTACGGACTCAGATGCCGACCTTGATGCGCGAGAAGCGCTTCAGGGTGACACCGGCCTCGTCCAGGATCTTCTGGACGGACTTCTTGTTGTCCAGGGCGTACGGCTGGCCGAGCAGCGTGGCGTCCTTGAAGAAGCCGTTGAGGCGACCCTCGACGATCTTCGGCAGGGCGGCCTCGGGCTTGCCCTCGGCGCGGGTGGTCTCCTCGGCGACGCGGCGCTCGGACTCGACGACCTCGGCCGGCACGTCGTCCTTGGAGAGGTACTTCGGCGCGAACGCGGCGATGTGCTGGGCGACACCCTTGGCGATCTCGGCATTGGGCTTGTCGAGCTCGACGAGGACACCGATCTGCGGGGGCAGGTCGGGCATCGTGCGGTGCATGTACGCGGTGACGTAGCCGTCGGCGAACTGCGCGAAGCGGTCCAGGACGATCTTCTCGCCGAGGTTGGCGTTGGCCTCGTCGACGTACGCCTGGACGGTCTTGCCGGGCTCGATCTCGGAGGCGAGGAGCGCCTCGATGTCGGCCGGGGCGGCCTTGGCGACGTGCTCGGCGATCGTCTTGGCGACGGCCTGGAACTTCTCGCCCTTGGCGACGAAGTCCGTCTCGCACTTCAGCTCGACGATGACACCGGAGGAGTTGTCGTCGGCGATGACCGAGACGACCGCGCCGTTCTCGGCGGAGCGGCCCTCGCGCTTGGCGACGCCCTTCTGGCCCTTGATACGGAGCGCCTCGACGGCCTTCTCGACGTTGCCCTCGGCCTCGTCCAGCGCCTTCTTGCAGTCCATCATGCCGGCGCCCGTGAGCTCACGGAGCTTCTTGACGTCGGCGGCGGTGTAGTTCGCCATGATTCCTGGAATCTCTCTCGAAGTCTTGAAGATCTACGGGCCGAACGGCGGGGGCCCGGTGTGCCCCCGCCGTTCAGAACCCGAAGGGGTGAGGGGTCAGGCCTGCTCGGCGTCCGCGGCCGGAGCCTCGGTGGCCGGCGCCTCGGCGGCAGGGGCCTCAGCGGCAGGGGCCTCGGCAGCAGCCGGCGCCTCGGCGGCCGGAGCCTCGGCCGGCTTCTCGCCCTCGGCGGCGGCCGGGGTCTCGTCCGCCTTCTTCTCGCCCTCGAGCAGGTCGCGCTCCCACTCGGCCAGCGGCTCGCCCGCGGCCTTCTCGCCCTTGCCCTCGGTGGCGACACCGGAGCGGGAGATGAGGCCCTCGGCGACCGCGTCGGCGATCACGCGGGTGAGCAGCGTGACGGAGCGGATCGCGTCGTCGTTGCCCGGGATCTTGTAGTCGACCTCGTCGGGGTCGCAGTTGGTGTCGAGGATGGCGACGACCGGGATGTTGAGCTTCCGGGCCTCGCCGACCGCGATGTGCTCCTTCTTGGTGTCCACGATCCAGACGGCGCTGGGCACCTTGGACATCTCGCGGATACCGCCGAGGGTCTTCTCCAGCTTGGCCTTCTCACGCGAGAGGACCAGGAGCTCCTTCTTGGTCAGACCCGACGCCGCGACGTCCTCGAAGTCGATCTGCTCAAGCTCCTTGAGGCGCTGCAGACGCTTGTAGACGGTCGAGAAGTTGGTGAGCATGCCGCCCAGCCAGCGCTGGTTGACGTAGGGCATGCCGACGCGGGTGGCCTGCTCGGCGATGGCCTCCTGCGCCTGCTTCTTCGTGCCG
>NZ_JAVRHI010000502.1:0-14923 GCF_034105845.1 Streptomyces sp. CRN 30
CCACCGTGACACCCTGCGCTCCCTTGGTCTCAAGGGCATCAACACGCAGGTCGTCAAGGAGGACCGCCCCGAGTTCCGCGGCATGGTGCACACCGTCCGCCACCTCGTGACGGTCGAGGAGGTCGACTGATCATGGCGGAGCAGAACCCGCTCAAGATCCACAACCTCCGTCCCGCCCCGGGCGCCAAGACCGCCAAGACCCGTGTCGGTCGTGGTGAGGCGTCGAAGGGTAAGACGGCCGGTCGTGGTACCAAGGGCACGAAGGCCCGTTACCAGGTTCCGGAGCGCTTCGAGGGTGGCCAGATGCCCCTCCACATGCGTCTCCCGAAGCTGAAGGGCTTCAAGAACCCGTTCAAGACCGAGTTCCAGGTCGTCAACCTGGACAAGCTCTCCGCCCTCTACCCCGAGGGTGGCGAGGTCACGGTCGCGGACCTGGTCGCCAAGGGTGCCGTTCGGAAGAACAGCCTCGTCAAGGTGCTCGGCCAGGGCGAGATCTCCGTGGCGCTGCAGGTGACGGTCGACGCCGTCTCCGGCTCGGCCAAGGAGAAGATCACCGCCGCCGGCGGTACCGTCACCGAGCTCGTCTGACTCCATCGGACGTCTCGATGACCTGAACGATCCCGACCGGGGATACCCCACAAATGGGGTATCCCCGGTTGGTCGTTCCTAGGGCGGCAGTCCCGCCGGTAAGGTGGCCTGCACTGCCCTCTTTCACAGGGCGCTCCACCCGGAGCACCCGGCGCGGCAGTTGGCCGTTACCTAATTGTCGAACCTCAGACCGTCACCCTTGACGCACTGAAGCGCGGGGGTCGCAGGAGGCACCGTGCTCACCGCGTTCGCCCGGGCGTTCAAGACGCCCGACCTGCGCAAGAAGCTGCTCTTCACGCTCGGCATTATCGTGATCTACCGGATCGGCACACACGTCCCGATCCCCGGCGTCGACTACAAGAGCGTCCAGTTCTGTATCGACCAGGCAAACGCCAACCAAGGCCTGTTCGGTCTTGTCAATATGTTCAGCGGTGGCGCGCTGCTCCAGATCACGATCTTCGCGCTCGGCATCATGCCGTACATCACGGCGAGCATCATTCTGCAGCTGCTGACCGTGGTGATCCCCCGACTGGAAGCCCTCAAGAAGGAGGGACAGTCCGGCACGGCCAAGATCACGCAGTACACGCGTTATCTGACGGTCGCGCTGGCGGTCCTCCAGGGCACCGGCCTCGTGGCCACCGCCCGCAGCGGCTCGCTCTTCTCCGGCTGCACCCTCGCCGGCTCCATCGTCCCCGACCCCTCGATCTTCGTGACGATCACGATGGTCATCACGATGACCGCCGGTACGGCCCTCGTCATGTGGCTCGGTGAGCTCATCACCGACCGCGGCATCGGCAACGGCATGTCCATCCTGATGTTCATCTCGATCGCCGCCACCTTCCCGTCCTCCCTGTGGGCCATCAAGAAGCAGGGTGACCTCGCGGGTGGCTGGATCGAGTTCGGCACCGTCATCGCGGTCGGCCTGGTCATGGTCGCGCTCGTGGTCTTCGTCGAGCAGGCCCAGCGCCGCATCCCGGTGCAGTACGCGAAGCGCATGATCGGCCGTCGCTCCTACGGCGGTACCTCGACGTACATCCCCCTCAAGGTGAACCAGGCGGGCGTGATCCCCGTCATCTTCGCCTCGTCGCTGCTCTACATTCCGGCCCTGATCGTGCAGTTCTCCAACTCCACCTCGGGCTGGGCCGCCTGGATCCAGAGAAATCTGGCGGACACCGCGGCGCCCGTGCACATCACCATCTACTTCTTCCTCATCGTTTTCTTCGCGTTCTTCTACGTGGCCATCTCGTTCAACCCCGAGGAAGTCGCGGACAACATGAAGAAGTATGGTGGCTTCATCCCGGGCATCCGGGCTGGCCGACCGACCGCTGAGTACCTCTCCTACGTGCTCAACCGGATCACCTGGCCGGGCTCGCTGTATCTGGGCCTGATCGCTCTCGTGCCGACAATGGCGTTGGCTGGTTTCGGGGCAAACCAGAACTTCCCGTTCGGCGGAACCAGCATCCTGATCATCGTGGGTGTGGGTCTGGAAACGGTGAAGCAGATCGAGAGCCAGCTCCAGCAGCGCAATTACGAAGGGTTCCTCCGCTGATGCGAATCGTCCTCGTCGGGCCGCCGGGTGCCGGCAAGGGAACTCAGGCCGCGTTCCTTGCCAAGAACCTGTCGATCCCGCACATCTCCACGGGCGACCTGTTCCGCGCCAACATCAGCCGGCAGACGGAGCTCGGGAAGCTCGCGAAGTCCTACATGGACGCGGGCAACCTGGTCCCGGACGAGGTCACCATCGCGATGGCCAAGGACCGGATGGAGCAGAAGGACGCGCTGAACGGCTTCCTGCTCGACGGGTTCCCGCGGAACGTCTCGCAGGCCGAGGCGCTGGACGAGATGCTGAAGACCGAGGGCCTGAAGCTGGACGCCGTGCTGGACCTGGAGGTCCCCGACGAGGAGGTCGTCAAGCGGATCGCGGGCCGCCGCATCTGCCGCAACGACTCCGCACACGTGTACCACGTGACGTACAAGGCGCCGCGGCAGGAGGGCGTCTGCGACGAGTGCGGCGGTGAGCTGTACCAGCGCGACGACGACGCCGAGGACACCGTCCGCAAGCGGCTGGACGTCTACCACACGCAGACCGAGCCGATCATCGACTACTACAAGGGCCAGGACCTGGTGGTCACGATCTCGGCGCTCGGCAAGGTGGACGAGATCACCCAGCGGGCGATGGAAGCGCTGAAGCGCGGGGTCGACGACAAGTAAGCAGTGCCGTGCCGGCCGCGGTCCCCGACAGGGGGCCGCGGCCGACGCGTGGGCGGATCCGTGGCCGTGGGCCCGCGCCCTTATCGTTGATGGTGTCCGTACACTTCCCGGTCCAGAACCGTCCAGGGGACCGTCCAGAAAGGCCGTTGCCGTCATGGTGCAGATCAAGACCCCGGAGCAGATCGCGAAGATGCGCGAGGCGGGGCTTGTCGTCGCCGCCATCCACGCGGCCACCCGTGAGGCGGCGGTTCCGGGCGCCACCACCAGGGACCTCGACCAGGTGGCGCGCAAGGTGCTCGAGGAGCACGGCGCCAAGTCGAACTTCCTGGGGTACGGCGGCTTCCCGGCGACGATCTGCACCTCGAAGAACGAGGTCGTGGTGCACGGCATCCCGGACGACAGGACCGTCCTGGAGGACGGCGACATCATCTCCATCGACTGCGGTGCGATCGTCGACGGCTGGCACGGCGACGCGGCCTACACGGCCTTCGTGGGGTCCGGCCACGCCCCGGAGCTGATCGAGCTCTCCCGGGTGACCGAGGAGTCGATGTGGGCGGGCATCGCGGCGATGAAGCAGGGCAACCGGCTCGTCGACATCTCCCGCGCGATCGAGACGTACATCCGCCGCCAGCCCAAGCCGGGCGGCGGCAAGTACGGCATCGTCCAGGACTACGGCGGCCACGGCATCGGCACCGAGATGCACATGGACCCGCACCTGCTCAACTACGTGGAGCGCCGCCGAGGCAAGGGCCCCAAGCTGGTCCCCGGCTTCTGCCTGGCCATCGAGCCCATGGTCTCCCTCGGCACCCCGAAGACCCAGGTACTCGAGGACGACTGGACCGTGGTCACGACCGACGGCACCTGGTCCTCGCACTGGGAGCACTCGGTGGCGCTGACGGAGGAGGGCCCGCTGGTGCTGACGGCGCCGGACGGGGGGAAGGCGAAGCTGGCGGAGTACGGGGTGACGGCGGCGCCGGATCCGTTGGCCTGAGGCGCGGGCGCCCAGGGACACTGCTGCGAAGAGCGGTCGCCCGATCGCGGGTGGTCGCTTAATGATCTAGCGCAGTGGGCAGTCTTACCCGATTCGTGTTTCTGGGAGCGCTGACGTAGACTGACTCGTCGGCTCTTGTGCACCCGCATGTCCTCATGCGCTCGTGCAAGGTCGATCAAGGTAGTCGATTCGAAGGGCGAAGCGTGGCCAAGAAGCAAGGTGCCATCGAGATCGAGGGCACTGTCGTCGAGTCTCTTCCGAACGCCATGTTCAAGGTCGAGCTCCAGAACGGCCACCAGGTCCTGGCACACATCAGCGGCAAGATGCGTATGCACTACATCCGCATCCTCCCTGACGACCGGGTCGTGGTGGAGCTCTCTCCGTACGACCTGACGCGTGGCCGGATCGTCTACCGCTACAAGTAGATCTTGCCCACGTCCCGCCCCGTGCGGGACCGCCGGCAACTGACCCGGAGAACCTCACCCCATGAAGGTCAAGCCGAGCGTCAAGAAGATCTGCGACAAGTGCAGGGTGATCCGCCGTCACGGCCGGGTCATGGTCATCTGCGAGAACCCGCGCCACAAGCAGCGCCAGGGCTGACGCACGACCGCACCCTCTGCATCCGCAGAACTCGCGCGACGCAAGCTGAATATGTTCATACGCAGGACCCGGACCGCCACCGTGCGGTCCGACACCCCCGGTCGGAGGCCGGGGACCCAGTTCGTACCTCGTACGGCGGCTGGGAGTCGGTACTGCGGAAGACCTCCGAAAAACAACTGGAGCCATTGAATGGCACGCGTTTCCGGTGTTGACATCCCGCGCGAAAAGCGCGTGGAGATCGCCCTCACCTACGTGTTCGGCATCGGCCGGACCCTCTCCCAGGAGACGCTGGCTGCGACCGGCGTCGACCCGAACACCCGCGTTCGCGACCTCTCCGAGGAGCAGCTCGTCGCGATCCGCGAGTACGTGGACAACAACATCAAGACCGAGGGTGACCTCCGTCGCGAGATCCAGGCCGACATCCGCCGCAAGGTCGAGATCGGCACCTACCAGGGTCTGCGTCACCGCCGCGGCCTGCCCGTCCGCGGTCAGCGCACCAGCACGAACGCCCGTACCCGCAAGGGCCCGCGTCGCGCCATCGCCGGCAAGAAGAAGCCGGGCAAGAAGTAGTCCGCAGCGGACACCTGTCCACGGTCTTCGCTGTAGGACCGACCACCTCCCGTAGGAGTAATAGATGCCCCCCAAGGGTCGTCAGGGCGCTGCCAAGAAGGTGCGCCGCAAGGAAAAGAAGAACGTCGCTCACGGCCACGCGCACATCAAGAGCACGTTCAACAACACGATCGTCTCGATCACGGACCCGTCCGGCAACGTGATCTCCTGGGCCTCCGCCGGCCACGTCGGCTTCAAGGGCTCGCGCAAGTCCACCCCCTTCGCCGCGCAGATGGCCGCCGAGTCGGCCGCCCGCCGCGCGCAGGAGCACGGCATGCGCAAGGTCGACGTCTTCGTGAAGGGTCCGGGCTCGGGCCGCGAGACGGCCATCCGTTCGCTGCAGGCGACCGGTCTCGAGGTCGGCTCCATCCAGGACGTCACCCCCACCCCGCACAACGGCTGCCGTCCGCCGAAGCGCCGCCGCGTCTGACGCACTGCTGAGGACGGACCGGCCTCCGGCTGGGGGTGTGGGGGTCGTCCCCCACATGCCGCAGTACGGCTGCCGTCCGCCGAAGCGCCGCCGCGTCTGACGCACGGCCGTAAGGTCTCGAGGTTTTCGGGCGGTACGACCCCTTCTCGGGGGCCGTATCGCCCGTACCCTTGCAGTACCCGCACCCTTCCGGTGCGGTTTGGTCGGGTGTCAAATAGCGGGCGCCCACGACTGAAGGAACTGATCCACACATGCTGATCGCTCAGCGTCCCTCGTTGACCGAAGAGGTCGTCGACGAGTTCCGCTCCCGGTTCGTGATCGAGCCGCTGGAGCCGGGCTTCGGTTACACCCTCGGCAACTCCCTCCGCCGTACGCTCCTCTCCTCGATCCCGGGTGCGGCGGTCACGTCCATCCGCATCGACGGCGTCCTGCACGAGTTCACCACCGTGCCGGGTGTCAAGGAGGACGTCACCGACCTGATCCTCAACATCAAGCAGCTGGTCGTCTCCTCGGAGCACGACGAGCCGGTCGTGATGTACCTGCGCAAGCAGGGCCCGGGTCTGGTCACCGCCGCCGACATCGCGCCCCCGGCCGGTGTCGAGGTGCACAACCCCGACCTCGTCCTCGCCACGCTCAACGGCAAGGGCAAGCTGGAGATGGAGCTGACCGTCGAGCGCGGTCGCGGCTACGTCTCCGCCGTGCAGAACAAGCAGGTGGGCCAGGAGATCGGCCGCATCCCGGTCGACTCCATCTACTCGCCGGTGCTCAAGGTCACGTACAAGGTCGAGGCCACGCGTGTCGAGCAGCGCACCGACTTCGACAAGCTGATCGTCGACGTCGAGACCAAGCAGGCGATGCGTCCGCGTGACGCCATGGCCTCCGCGGGCAAGACGCTGGTCGAGCTGTTCGGTCTCGCCCGCGAGCTGAACATCGACGCCGAGGGCATCGACATGGGTCCGTCCCCGACGGACGCCGCGCTCGCCGCCGATCTGGCGTTGCCGATCGAGGAGCTCGAGCTCACCGTTCGGTCCTACAACTGCCTCAAGCGTGAGGGCATCCACTCCGTGGGTGAGCTCGTGGCGCGTTCCGAGGCCGACCTGCTCGACATCCGCAACTTCGGTGCGAAGTCGATCGACGAGGTCAAGGCGAAGCTGGCGGGCATGGGCCTGGCGCTCAAGGACTCGCCTCCCGGGTTCGACCCGACCGCCGCCGCCGACGCCTTCGGCGCGGACGACGACGCGGACGCCGGGTTCGTGGAGACCGAGCAGTACTGAGCTCTCCGCGAGGAGTGTTCTTGACTGCGGGCCCGCTGTGGCTGGTCGCGCAGTTCCCCGCGCCCCTGACGGGGCGCGGGCCCTCCGGGACGCGTCCCGGATCTCCGACAGGCGACCGCCTGCTCGGATACTGACCTCGGTACCTGATACGGCCGGGGCAGACACCTAGGAGAGACACCATGCCGAAGCCCACCAAGGGTGCCCGTCTGGGCGGCAGCGCCGCGCACGAGAAGCTGCTCCTCGCGAACCTCGCGAAGGCGCTCTTCGAGCACGGCAAGATCACGACCACCGAGGCGAAGGCCCGCCGTCTGCGGCCCTACGCCGAGCGTCTGGTCACCAAGGCGAAGAAGGGCGACCTTCACAACCGCCGTCAGGTGCTCCAGGTCATCACGGACAAGAGCATCGTCCACACGCTCTTCACCGAGATCGGCCCGCGCTACGAGAACCGCCCGGGTGGCTACACCCGTATCACCAAGATCGGTAACCGCCGTGGCGACAACGCGCCCATGGCCGTCATCGAGCTGGTCGAGGCCCTGACCGTGGCCCAGGAGGCCACCGGTGAGGCCGAGGCGGCCACCAAGCGTGCCGTCAAGGAAGACACCCTCAAGAAGGACGAGGCCGTCGAGGCCAAGTCCGACGAGGCCGCCGAGGACACCAAGGCGGACGAGGCTCCGGCCGAGGCCGAGGAGTCCAAGGACGCCAAGGACGCCTGAGGCGCTGCCTGACGTCGAACAGCGGGTCCGTCCTTCGGGGCGGACCCGCTTTCACGTTCTCGAGAGAAACCCGGGCCTGAGAGGATCCAGGAGTGAGCGACGAAGTACAGCCCGGGTTCGTACGGGTACGGATGGACCTTTCCTACGACGGCACCCAGTTCTCCGGGTGGGCCAAGCAGGCCGGCGGCCGGCGGACCGTCCAGGGGGAGATCGAGGACGCCCTGCGGACCGTGACGCGGACCCGGGACACCACGTACGAGCTGACCGTGGCCGGGCGGACCGACGCCGGCGTGCACGCGCGCGGGCAGGTGGCCCACGTGGACTTGCCCGGGGAGCTGTGGGAGGGGCACCGGGAGAAGCTGCTCAAGCGGCTCGCCGGGCGGCTGCCGAAGGACGTGCGGATCTGGTCCCTCACCGAGGCGCCCGCGGGCTTCGACGCGCGGTTCTCGGCGATCTGGCGCCGGTACGCCTACCGGGTGACCGACCACCCCGGCGGCGTCGACCCGCTGCTGCGCCACCACGTCCTCTGGCACGACTGGCCGCTCGACGTGGACGCCATGAACGAGGCGGCCCGGGAGCTGCTCGGGGAGCACGACTTCGCCGCCTACTGCAAGAAGCGGGAGGGGGCGACGACGATCCGTACGCTGCAGCGGCTGAGCCTGGTGCGCGGCGAGGACGGGATCATCACCGCGACCGTCCGCGCCGACGCCTTCTGCCACAACATGGTGCGCTCGCTCATCGGGGCGCTGCTGTTCGTCGGCGACGGGCACCGGCCGCCCGACTGGCCGGGCAAGGTGCTGGCCGCCGGGGTGCGGGACTCCGCCGTGCACGTCGTACGGCCGCACGGGCTGACCCTGGAGGAGGTCGGCTACCCGGCCGACGAGCTGCTGGCCGCGCGGAACAAGGAGGCGCGGAACCGGCGGAGCCTGCCGGGGGCGGCGACGGGCGCGTGGTGCTGCTGAGGGACCGGCGGGGGCGGCCGGGGCCAGGGGCCGCGGCCGGTGCGGTCCCTACTCGTTCGCCGCGGCCGAGGCCTGGGCCTCGCCCCGGCGGCGGATCTGCCGGAAGGCGAACTCCTGCAGGTCGTCACCGACGGTGAAGACCTCGGTGTCCTTCTCCGTCACGTTCCTGCCGTCGGTGAAGCCGGCGTTGGTGAAGTACGCGTAGCGGCCGTACGAGTTCGTCGTCGTACGGCAGATGGTCGTGCGGCAGAACGTGGGGACGCCCTCGCCGGGCAGTGAGGTGACGACGCTGTTCCGGTCGGCCGCGGCGGCCTGCCGGGCCTTGGTGGCCTGTGCCTCGGTGTCGAACAGGGCGACCCCGACCGTGACGGCGATGCCGTCCTTGCTGTACGTGACACGCATCACGCGGGTGCAGTCGTTGGCGGTCAGCGCCTGGACCATGGGGCCCTGGGCGACCGAGGCGCACTCGGTCGTGGATGCCGTGGCGCCCTTCTGGTAGACCGTGTCGCCCATGGTCAGCCGGGTGCCCGGGAAGAGGCTCTCGGCGCTGATCGGCGCGGTGTCCTTGTCGGCGCTGGTGACGAAGTCCTTCGGGTCCAGCGGGGGCGGGGCCGAGGTCGGGGCGAAGGACGGCTCGGCCCCGTCGCTCGCGCTCGGGACGTCCGTGCCGGCCGGCAGGCCGCCGGTGGGTCTGTTGGAGGCCTCGGCGTCGCCGTTGGCGCTGACCACGGCCACGGCGACGGCGGCGCCCACCGCGAGCGTGGCGAGGGCGCCACCGCCGATCATCAGCAGGCGGCGGCGCTTGTTGCGGGACTCGGACGCCTCGGCGAGCGCCGCCCAGTCAGGGGTCGCGCCGCCCTGGGCGGACCACTGCTGCTGCTGGGAACCCGGTTTCCAGGGGTCCCACTGGGGCTCCCCTTGCCCAAAACTCATGTGCCGATTTTAAGCGTGCGCCAGGGCCTGTTGTCCGGTCGCGCAGGACACTTGAGCCCCTGCCGTTACCTGTAGGGGGCCGCAAAGGCCACAAGGCGTGACCTCTGAGGACGTTACGGACGGTGTGGATCGCGTCGCCCGACGTGCTCGCCGGGGCGGGGCGGATGACCGGGACCGGTCCGTGGCGCGGGCGCCGTTTTGACCCGTCCGGGGCGGCACGGCTATTCTGCTTGTTCGTTGTGTGTATTGGCTTGCTCATTCTCACGTGAGGGGCCCTTACACCGGTCCGCCGGGCCGATGACCAGCGACCCGCACACGGTATGCGTCACCGCTGTGGGGTCAGGGCTGTCGTGATCGTCTTTGGGGGACCTTTGTCTGGAACCTCACTGAAGAAGCGAAGGCTACGAACCGTGCGTACGTACAGCCCCAAGCCCGGCGATGTGACGCGTCAGTGGCACGTCATCGACGCTCAGGACATCGTCCTGGGACGTCTGGCCACCACTGCCGCCTCCCTGCTGCGTGGCAAGCACAAGCCCATCTACGCGCCGCACGTCGACACCGGTGACTTCGTCATCGTCATCAACGCCGACAAGGTGCACCTGTCCGGCAACAAGCGGACCCAGAAGATGGCGTACCGCCACTCGGGTTACCCGGGTGGTCTGCGCTCCGTCCGCTACGACGAGCTGCTGGCGAAGAACCCGGAGAAGGCCGTGGAGAAGGCCGTCAAGGGCATGCTTCCCAAGAACAGCCTCGGCCGTCAGATGCTCTCGAAGCTGAAGGTCTACTCGGGC
Source organism: Streptomyces sp. CRN 30 (assembly GCF_034105845.1). Classification (NCBI taxonomy): domain Bacteria; kingdom Bacillati; phylum Actinomycetota; class Actinomycetes; order Kitasatosporales; family Streptomycetaceae; genus Streptomyces; species Streptomyces sp. CRN 30. The sequence goes on from NZ_JAVRHI010000502.1 coordinate 10,103, forward strand.
GACCAGCACCCGCACACTGCCCAGCAGCCGGTGCCGTTCGAGATCACCCAGGTCGCGCAGTAAGTCCGGCCACCCCCAAAAGCTGAAAGAGATCTGAGGAGAATCGTGGCCGAGACCACCGCCGAGCAGCCGGTCGACGAGACCGTCGACATCGACAGCTACACCACCGAGACCGAGGTGCCCCTCGAGGGCGAGTACACCTCCGAGTCCCTCGCCTCCCGCTTCGGCGAGCCGCAGCCGGCCGCCGGCCTGGGCCGCCGCAAGAACGCCATCGCCCGCGTCCGGATCGTTCCGGGCACCGGCAAGTGGAAGATCAACGGCCGCACCCTCGAGGACTACTTCCCGAACAAGGTGCACCAGCAGGAGGTCAACGAGCCCTTCAAGGTGCTCGAGCTCGAGGGCCGCTACGACGTCATCGCCCGCATCGCGGGTGGCGGCGTCTCCGGCCAGGCCGGTGCCCTCCGTCTGGGCGTCGCCCGCGCCCTGAACGAGGCCGACGTCGACAACAACCGTGGCGCCCTCAAGAAGGCCGGCTTCCTCCGCCGCGACGACCGTGCGGTCGAGCGCAAGAAGGCCGGTCTCAAGAAGGCCCGCAAGGCTCCGCAGTACAGCAAGCGCTAAACGCGCCCGCTGCGCCGCGCGCAGTGTCCATCGCCCCGGCGGCACATCGGTGCCGCCGGGGCGGTGTGTTTCCGGGGGATGTTCCCTTACCCCAGGCTTATGCGCAGGTTGATTCAAGGGAAACACCGGCTTACGGCACAACCGCGAGCGGGTGAAGTGAGTCGGACAGGCTGGAAACAGGCCCAGGGCATGTACGTGGCCCGGGCGGCGCCTGGACACTCGGCATGGGCCGCACAACGCAAAGCAAGTTCGGAGGACACCACAGTGGGACGACTCTTCGGCACGGACGGCGTGCGCGGTGTCGCCAACGCGGATCTGACGGCCGAGATGGCCCTCGGACTGTCCGTGGCGGCGGCGCACGTACTCGCCGAGGCGGGTACCTTCGCGGGCCACAAGCCGGTGGCGGTGGTCGGACGGGATCCGCGCGCGTCCGGGGAGTTCCTGGAGGCCGCCGTGGTGGCGGGCCTCGCCAGTGCGGGCGTGGACGTCCTCACCGTCGGTGTGCTGCCCACCCCGGCGGTCGCGTACCTCACCGGCGAGCTCGGCGCGGACCTCGGCGTGATGCTCTCCGCCAGCCACAACGCCATGCCCGACAACGGCATCAAGTTCTTCGCCCGCGGCGGCCACAAGCTCGCCGACGAGCTCGAGGACCGGATCGAGTCCGTGTACGAGGAGCACCGCACCGGGGCCCCCTGGGACCGGCCCACGGGCGCGGGCGTGGGGCGCGTCAAGGCGTACGGCGAGGGCTTCGACCGTTACGTCGAGCACCTGACCGGGGTGCTCCCGCACCGCCTCGACGGGCTGAAGGTCGTGCTCGACGAGGCGCACGGCGCGGCCGCCCGGGTCTCGCCCGAGGCCTTCAAGCGGGCGGGCGCCGAGATCGTGACCATCGGCGCCGAGCCCGACGGCCTCAACATCAACGACGGCTGCGGCTCCACCCACCTGGACAAGCTGCGCGCCGCCGTGGTCGAGCACGGCGCGGACCTCGGCATCGCGCACGACGGCGACGCCGACCGCTGCCTCGCCGTGGACCACGAGGGCACCGAGATCGACGGGGACCAGATCCTCGCCGTGCTCGCGCTGGCGATGCGGGAGCGGGGCGCCCTGCGCTCGGACACCGTCGTCGCCACCGTCATGTCCAACCTGGGCTTCAAGCTGGCCATGGAGCGGGAGCGGATCGCGTTCGTCCCCACCGGGGTCGGGGACCGGTACGTGCTGGAGGAGATGAAGAAGCACGGCTACGCCCTCGGCGGCGAGCAGTCCGGGCACGTGATCATCCTGGACCACGCCACCACCGGCGACGGCACGCTCACCGGCCTGATGCTGGCGGCCCGGGTCGCCGAGTCGGGCCGTACCCTCAAGGACCTCGCGTCGGTGATGGAGCGGCTGCCGCAGGTGCTGGTCAACGTGCGGGACGTCGACAAGTCGCGGGTGCGCACGTCCGCGGAGCTGACCGCCGCCGTGGCCGAGGCCGAGCGGGAGCTCGGGGCCACCGGACGGGTGCTGCTGCGTCCCTCCGGCACCGAGCCGCTCGTGCGGGTCATGGTCGAGGCCGCGGACCTGGAGCAGGCGCGGTCGGTGGCGGGGCGGCTGGCGGACGTGGTGAAGTCGGCGCTCGGCTAGTCCGGCGGTACGTCGGTACGTAGGTACGTCGTCGCGCAGGCCCGGCCGGGAAGTGACCCGGCCGGGTCTGCTGCGGGCGTTCGTGGGCAGAGGCCGTCGAGTCAGAGTTTGCGCAGGCTGAGCCGCTGCACCTTGTGGTCGGGGCCCTTGCGCAGGATGAGGCCGGCGCGGCCGCGTGTCGGGGCCACGTTCTCGACCAGGTTCACCTTGTTGATGGTGCGCCAGGTGGTGGCGGCGTACTCCAGGGCCTCCTCCTCCGAGACCTGGGTGTACTTGCGGAAGTACGACGACGGGTCCTGGAAGGCGGTCTCGCGCAGCTTGCGGAACCGGTTGAGGTACCAGCGCTCGATGTCCTCGGGGCGGGCGTCGACGTACACACTGAAGTCGAAGTAGTCGGCGAGGCCCACGCGGGTGCGGCCGTCCTTGCCGGGCAGGGCGGGCTGGAGGACGTTGAGGCCCTCGACGATGAGGATGTCGGGGCGGCGGACCGTGAGCCTGCGGTCGGGGACGATGTCGTAGATGAGGTGGGAGTAGACGGGGGCCGTCACCTCCGGCTTGCCCGCCTTGATGTCGGCGACGAAACGGGTCAGCGCACGGCGGTCGTACGACTCGGGGAACCCCTTCCGCGCCATCAGGCCGCGCTCCCGGAGCTCCTTCATCGGCAGCAGGAACCCGTCCGTGGTGACCAGTTCGACGCGCGGGTGTTCGGGCCAGCGGGCGAGCAGGGCCTGTAGCAGACGGGCGACCGTGGACTTGCCGACGGCGACCGAACCGGCGACGCCTATGACGTACGGGGTGCCGGACTGGGAACCCCGTTCGCCGAGGAAGGTGTTCAGGGCGCCCCGGAGTCCGTTGGCGGCGCCCACGTAGAGGTTGAGCAGACGGGAGAGCGGCAGGTAGATGTCGCGTACCTCGTCGAGGTCGATGACGTCGCCCAGGCCGCGCAGTTTCTCCACCTCCTCCGCGGTGAGGGGGAGGGGCGTCTTGTCGCGCAGGGCGCTCCACTCGGAACGGGAGAGGTCGACGTAGGGAGTCGCCTCCGGCCTGGGCCGGTGGGCGCTCCGCGGCAACGAGGAGACCGGTGAGTTCACGCTCCATTGTTACGGGCGTGCGAACGCGGTCGCGGGGTGGGATCGATCACGGGGCGGGCCGGTGTGTCCCGGATGCGCCCTGTGTCCGGTGTGATCTGTGGATGAGATGTGGACCCGCCGGGGAGGTGGGGATACGGTCCGGACCGAAACGCGAAACGGAAGCGCACGGTCTTCCGGAAGTCCGGGAGGCTTGGATGAGCATGGCCCTGCGCATACGCGATGCCGTACGGCGAAGAAGGGCCGGGCGCGTCGACCCCGACCTGGTGGGGCGCGTGCACAGCGAACTGGCGCTGGACCTGCCGGACGAGGACCTGTTCGAGGACCTCGAGGACTGCCTCGCCCTGTACCGGACGGGCAGCAAGCCACGGTGCGAGGAGATCGAGTACCTGGAGATGGTGCGGGAGGCCGCGGAGCGGATCGAGCGGGGGCGCTGAGCGTCAGGACCTGGTGCCGGTGATGTCGCGCCAGGCCGCCGGGACCGCCTCCGCCACGTCGTGGGCGCCCGCGGGTGCGCCGTCGGCGGCGTAGCGGCCCGCGAGGCCGTGCAGGTACGCGGCCACGCCCGCGGCGTCCGGGGCGGTGAGCCCGGCGGCCAGCAGCGAGCCGGCGAGCCCCGACAGGACGTCGCCGCTGCCCGCGGTGGCCAGCCACGGGGTACCGGTCGGGTTGACGCGGACCGGACCGCCGTCGGGCCCGGCGATCAGCGTGGTGGAGCCCTTGAGGAGGACGGTGGCGCGGTAGCGGCGGGCCAGCTCGCGCACCGCCGACAGGCGCGCCCCCTCGACCTCCTCGCGCGCCCTGCCGAGCAGCGCAGCGGCCTCGCCCGCGTGCGGGGTCATCAGCGTGGGAGCGGTTCGGGCGCGTACGGCGTCCCGGTCGGCGAGGCGCAGCCCGTCCGCGTCCAGGAGCACGGGCACCTCGGTGGCGAGGACCTCGGCCACGGGTCCCGCGTCGTCCCCGGCGCCCGGGCCCACGACCCAGGCCTGGACCCGGCCGGCCCGCTTCGGCCCCTGGTCCGACACGAGGGTCTCGGGGAAGCGGGCGATCACCGCCTCCCCGGCCGGGCCCGCGTACCGTACGGCCCCCGCGCCGCCGCGCAGCGCGCCCCACACGGCGAGGACGGCCGCGCCGGGGTAGCGGGCGGACCCGGCGGCGACACCCACGACACCCCGGCGGTACTTGTCGCTCTCGGCGCCCGGGCGGGGCAGCAGCGCGGCCACGTCCGTGTGCTGCAGCGCTTCGAGAGCGGGCTCGGCGGGCAGGGCGAGCCCGATGTCGACGAGGCGTACGGAACCGGCGTACTCGCGGGCCGGGTCGACGAGCAGGCCCGGCTTGTGCGCGCCGAAGGTGACGGTCAGGTCGGCGCGGACGGCCGGGCCGCGTACCTCGCCGGTGTCGGGTTCGATGCCGCTGGGCAGGTCCACGGCGACGACGGCCGCGCGGGCAGCGGCGGCCCGCGCGGCCAGCGGGGCCGCGTCGGGGCGCA
>NZ_JAVRHI010000503.1:0-4853 GCF_034105845.1 Streptomyces sp. CRN 30
TACCCCGACTGCACGGCCACGGCGACCGCGGCGGCCGGGGACCCGGCCAGCGCCGCACCGGCCACGGTCGCCACGGCGGCACCGGCCGGCGCCCCCTTCAGCAGGGTGCGGCCCGCCTCGTGGTGCCCGGTCGCCATCCGCAGGTACGCCCGGTGGCCCAGCGCCTGGTTCCAGGCCCAGGAGACCAGTCCCGCGATCACCAGCGCCCGGATCACGCCCTGGTGCGGCAGCACCCGGCCCACCAGCGCGTAGGCGAGACCGGGCAGCGCGAACAGCAGCCCCCGCAGCGCGCACCGGATGTGGTCCGGACGCCAGGGGTCGGGCGGTCGCGGCGGCTCAGGGAAGGTGCGCGGCACCCGCTCGTACACCGCGGTGGCCAGCGAGAACAGATCAGGATGGCCGTACCTCTCCGTGATCACCTCGCCGGTGAGCCCCTCGGACTCCAGCAGCGCGGCCACCTCGTAGGCGTGGACGGCACAGCCGACGCGGTCGGCGAGTTCGGCCGCCAGCCGGTCCACCGCCTCGCGCCGCACGGCGTCGCCGGGCCGCACCAGGGCGAGCGTGTGCTGGTCCGCCACCCGCAGCGCGAGGGTGCGTTCGTCGGCGAGGCGCAGCGCCAGGGTGTCCTGCTCCGGGCCGCCGGGTTCCAGCGCCATGGGTCCGCTCATCCGGTCGCACTCCTCACCGCTGTCCCGGCCGTGGCGAGCACGGCACCGGCCTCGGCCGCGGCGGGCGCCGCGGGCGCGCCGCCGGAGCGCGACAGCTCCAGATAGATGGACCGGAAGGTGTCGATGGTCTGCCGCAGGGTGAACTGCTCGATCACCCGCAGCCGCGCCGCCTCGCCCATCGACCGGCGCCGCTCCGCGTCGCCGAGCAGCTCCAGGGCGGCGGCGGCCATCGCCGCCGGATCGCGCGGCGGCACCACGAGACCGGTGTCGCCGACGGCCTCCCGGACCCCGCCGACATCCGTGGAGACGGTCGCCCGGCCGCAGGACATGGCCTCTATCAGTGTGAACGGGAACCCCTCGCTGATGCTGGAGAGCATCACCACGTTCCCCGCGGCGTAGGCGTCCTTGATGTCGTCGACCCGGCCCTCGAAGGTGACGGCGTCGGCGTGGCCCAGTTCCGCCGCCAGCGCCTCGCACCGCTCCCGGTAGGCCTCGCCGCCGCGCGGGGTGCCGCCGAACAGCCGCAGCCGCGCCGCGGGCACCTGCTGGCGCACCAGTGCGAAGGCCCGGATCAGGGTCTCCAGGTCCTTTATCGGGTCGACCCGGCCGGCCCAGCTGAGCACGGGCTCCGACGGCTCGGGGCCGGCCGGCGGGAACGCGGCGGGGTCCACCCCGTTGTAGACGGTGCGTATGGACTCCGGTGCCGCGCCGCCCTGTTCCTCCCACAGCCGGTTGTACCGGTTGCCGGGGGTGATCAGGGCGGCCCGCCGGTAGGTCTCCTCGGCCAGCAGCCGGAAGAACCCCAGGACCAGTGCCTTCACCGGCCACCGGTAGGGAGCCGTCCGGTAGCCGAGGTAGCGCTCGCGCAGATAGACGCCGTGCTCGGTCAGGAGCAGCGGCACACCGTCGCGGTGCAGCGCCGCGAGACCCGGCAGGACGGCGACGCCGCCGCTGACGGCGTGCGCCACGTCGCCCCGCGGGGCGGGCGCGGCGAGCGGACGCAGGGCGTGCTCGAGGAGCGCGGTCGCCGTGACCGCGTCGTGCAGGGTCGGCCGGGCCTCGCGCACGGCCAGCCCTGGGCGGGTCCACACCGAGGTCAGCACGGTGATCGCCCGGTCCCCGCGCAGGAACGGACTGAGCCGGCCGTCCCCGGCGGCCTCGGCCAGCGCGTACAGGCCCGGCGCGAAGCCGTCCTCGGCGCGCGGGTCGAGCAGGGCGGTCAGGAAACGCTCGTAGGCCGCCGCGAGCCGGGTCAGGGCGGGGCCGCGCGGCGGGCGTCCGTCCGGCGGCGGGCCCCACATGGGGGTCGAGACGACGCGGCTGACGTGTCCGGGGATGTCCCAGACGACGGGCTCGCGCCCGGTGCCGGTGACGGCGACGACGTCGAACTCGATGTCGGACATGCCGGTGACGAGCTGGTCGCACCAGACGCTGACACCGCCGTGGCTGTGCGGATAGGTGCCTTCGGTGAGCAGGGTGACGCGCGTCGCGCCGGACGGTCGCGCGCCGTGCTGAACGTGCATGGGATGTGCTCCACGGCCGAGGTTGGGGTGGTCGGACCCAGGTCGGTCGGTCCTGATCCGGCCGCCGCGCAGGGCGGCCGGATCACACGGGCTGCGCCCGGCTTCAGCGCTCCGCGCCGTACGGCACCTGCTCGGTGACGCCGGCCGGCACCCGGGTGCGGGGCGCGGTGGACGTCACGGCGGCCTCGTCCGGGACGGCGGCCGTCGCGGGCGCACCGGCGGAGGAGGGCAGGGCCAGGGCGAGCGGCTCGCCGGCCGAGGCGGTCCAGCCGGATACGGCACCCGCGTAGGCGTCGCCGAATCCGGTGGAGCCCAGCTGGGTCCCGGTGGGCATGGTGGCGGTGACCGTCACGCCCGAGGGCGCCTGGACGGTGACCGCGTCACCGATGCGGTAGGCCGTGACCTGGCCCGCGTCGAGGGCGGTACGCCAGGCGGCACGGCGCTGCATCTCGACGCCGATGTCCTTCATTCTCAGGTTCACCACGGGCGCGTCGGCGGTGAACAGGGCGTCGTAGCTGTCCAGCACCCCGTCGAGGACGGGGTAGGCGATGCGCTCCTCGGCGAGGTTCGACTGGTGGATGAAGTGCGGCTTGGGGTCGTTGGCGAGGACGTGCCCGAGGGCGATCCGCGTCTCCAGCGGCACGATGTGGCCGGTGTAGCCGGTGGCGGTGTCCAGCGGCGTGGTCAGGCAGGTGGACGTCGCGGGGTTGTCCTCGCAGATGCCGCTGCCGCCCTGGGCGCGGCTGGTGTAGATCCAGTTGTACTCGTCGACCTGCTCGGCGGCCCGCCCGGCGTTGTAGAAGACGTTCATCGGGTAGCGGGAGACCGTCGTGGCGCTGCCGACCTGGCGCTGGACCGGGTCACGGGAGTTGTCCGAGCCGAGCCAGGCGATGCCGGTGTCCTGGAGGGCGGGGCCCAGGTTCGGGTTGTCCTCCGGCTGCTGCGGCGTCACCTTCAGGCCCGAGTGCTCGCCGGTGACCAGTTCGTCGGTCTCCAGCGGGAGTCCGGCCGTCTCGCCCCACGCCTCGTTGGTCGCGATCTCGTCGACGATGTCGTTCTTGCTGACCCACTGGGTGCTGCCGTCGGCGTTGGTCGCGCACTTCCACGGCACCACGCTGGTGTCCTGCACGCAGCCAAGGAAGGCGTGCGTGTAGGTGTGGTTGATCCAGCGGAAGGCGTTGCGGTCGGCGACCAGCTTGTCGGCGAGTTCGTCGACGCCGTTGTTGTCCTCGCGGTGGTCCACGGTGCCGGCGGCGTTGTAGGCGAAGTCGAGGGTGAAGTTCCGGCTGGTCTGCCAGGCGGTCGCGTGGTCGACGTCGGCCGGGACCATCCGGATGGGGTCGGGCTCGGCGTTCGGGTCGGTGCAGTCGACGTCGCCGGGCGTGCAGTTGAGGTCGCTGTTCCAGCGGTCGTCGGCGGCGAAGACGTCGTCGACGTGGACGGCGAAGTAGTTGCGGTCGGCGCCCAGGTGGACCCCGCCGGTCATCCACTCCACGATGCCGCGGGCCAGCAGCCGGAACTGCTGCTGGTACTGGTTGTAGACGAACGTGACGACCAGCTCGCGCCGCCCGTCGTGCCGGTACTCACCCACCAGGGAGCCCTTGACGGAGGTGCCGGGGCCGGTCGCCTCGACGTAGGGCGTGAAGTCGGCGCCCGCGGCGGGCGCCGAGAGGTAGGCGTAGGACTCGCCGACGGTGGCGGAGTTGTCCTCGAACGGGACAGCGCCCTCCAGGTAGCCGAAGGGCCCGTTCTTGCCCGCGGCGGTCACCTCGGCCTGGACCCCGTCGACGCTGCCCGCGTAGCCGGAGCCGACGGCTGCGTCGAGGCCGACCTGTGGACGCGCGTAGGTGTAGGCGTCGACCTGCGGGATCGCGTACGTCTGCTCGTAGGCCGCGAGCGCCGCCATCTCGGCGGAACCCGTCGGGAACGGGTTGTCGTTGGGCAGCACGACGGCCTGGAACTTGGCGCGCGGCCTGCCGTCCACGGTGTCGGCCAGGAAGCCGGCGTCGATGGTCTCCCGGCCGGTGTCCTGGAGGTCGACCTCCGTGTACGGCGTTCCGGAGTTCTGCAGTTCGGCGGCTATGGCGTCGGTGGACGGCCCCCCGTCACTGACGACCAGGACGCGCAGGTCTACGCGCGGCGTCAGCTCGTCCGCCTGAGCGGCGCCGGCCGGCAGGCCCAGCGCGGCCGTCAATATCCCCGCCGCCAGTGCCGCTCTGCGTCCGGTCCACATCTTCATTTGTGCCTTCCCCTCCCCAAGGGCAGGGGTGAACCGGCCCTCGCGGACCTTGCCCCACCCCCACGAACACGCCGTCGCCCCCCAGAGACGCCGGTCTGACGCGTTCGTCGGAGACATAGTGATGTGTGTGTGGAGCTTTTGTGTGCCCGCTGCGGAACTTGACGGAAAAGTGTATGTGTCCATTCCTTTCTGAGAGGCCGTGTACGGCCTCGCGAGGAAGGCGGCCTTCCGTCCGGTTCGGGGGGTCCGCAAGCCCCTGTGCTGCTGCGAAAGCGGATCATGCGTACCTGGAACCGGATGTTCCGGGCGCCGGACACGTCATTGGTCTGAACCAATCGCCCGTTCGGGCTCTGCGCTAGATCGAGTCACCTCTGACGCGAACGCGCCGCCGGGGGCCGGTGGTGGATCACCGGCCCCCGGCGG
>NZ_JAVRHI010000504.1:0-17070 GCF_034105845.1 Streptomyces sp. CRN 30
ACGGCGGCGACGCGCGCGTTCGGCCCGGTCGCGGCGGCGGCGAGGTGCCAGGCGTACCGGTCGGGGTCCTGGACGCGCAGCAGCCCGGCCAACTCGCGGTGCGCGGACCGGCGTTCGTCGGCCGGGGCGGCCTGGTGGACCGCGAGCCGGGCGAGGGGGTGACTGCCGCGCGGCCGGCCGCCGGTCCGGGTGACGAGCCCGGCCTTCTCGGCGGGCGCCCACACGGGATCGCCGACATCCGGCAGCCAGGACAGCACGGACGGCGGCGGATCGGCGGTGTCCGCCGCGGCCAGCCGTACCACCGCGCGCCGGGTCGCGGCGGGCAGTGCCGCCAGCCGGTTCGCGTAGACGCGCTCCAGTCGTTCCGGCACCGCGAGGGGGCCGCCCTCGCCGTACGGCGCGGGCGCGTGTTCCGCCGCCGCCCTCGCGAGCTCCACCAGCGCCAGCAGGTTGCCCTCCGCGTGGTCCAGGATCAGCTCACGGGTGAGCGGATCGGGCGGCACCGGCTGCCGGTCGAGCACCCGCCCCGCCGCCGCCCGGTCCAGCGGCGCGAGGTGCAGGTTCCGCTGCCGTGCCGTGAGGTCGGGCGGTGCTCCCCGGGTGACCAGCACCGTCGTCACCGGCTCGTCGGCCAGGCGGCGGGCGGCGAAGGAGAGCGCGTCGAGAGAGGCCCCGTCGGCCCACTGCGCGCCGTCCACGACCAGCAGCACGGGTTGCTCCAGGGCGAGTTCCGACAGCAGCGTGAGGACACCGGTGCCGATGAGCATCGGATCGGGCGCCGTGTCGTCCTCGCCCAGCCCGAACGCGGTCCGTACGGCACCGCGCTGTCTCGGCGGCAGTGTGTCCACGTCCGCGCGCACCGGCCGCAGGAGCTGGTGCAGACAGGAGAACGCCAGCTCGGTCTCGGACCGGGAGCACTCCGCCCTCAGCACTCGGCCGTCCGCCGCCGCGAACCGGGCGGCGGCCCGCTCCACGAGTGTCGTCTTGCCCGCCCCCGGCGCTCCCGTCACCGTCAGCACCCCGCCGGCCGGCCGCTCCGCGTCGGCGGACGCGAGGAGCCGCTCGTACTCCGCCTCCCTGGCCGGCCGGAACCCGGCCGGGCCGGTCGCCGCCGGGTCCCTGTCCACGCAGCGTCTCCCCACGTCACGGGTGCCGCCGTCCGTGCTGACGCCCCCCACCGCGTACCGACGCTAGCAGCACGGTCCGGGCCGGCGGCCGCCCCGGGCCGAGGTGCAGTCACGTGACCGATACCGCCGGGACCGCCCCCGGCGGCACAGTGACGAAAGGCCCGGCGCGACACCTTCCGTCGGCTGCGACACCTCCAAGGAGCACCATGTCCCCCCTGTCCCCGCACGGCACCGGAACGCCGACGGTCAGCACCCTCGAACTCGGCGACGTGCGCATCGACCGCGTCATGGAGTTCTCCGACATCACGCCGATGACGACGGACGTCTTCTTCCCCGGCAGCGAGCCCGAGGAGTGGCGGCGCCACACCGAGCTGCTCGTGCCCGACCACTGGGACCCGGCGAGCGACCTGACCCGCGCCGCCACCCAGACCTGGGTCGTGCGCAGCGAGGGCCGGGTCATCCTCATCGACACCGGCGCGGGCAACGACAAGTACCGGCCGCTCCAGCCGATCTGGTCCTACCTGGACACCGGATACCTGGCCAACCTCGCCGCCGTGGGTGTCCGGCCCGAGGACGTCGACCTCGTCGTCAACACCCACCTCCACGACGACCACGTGGGCTGGAACACCCGTCTGCAGGGCCGGGACTGGGTGCCCACGTTCCCCAACGCCACGTACCTGATGCCGCGGATCGACTTCGAGTACTGGAAGCCGGAGAACCTGCACAACACCGTCTTCGGCCGGGGCAACCAGAACGTCTACGAGGACAGCGTCACCCCGGTCGTCGAGGCGGGTCTGGTGCAGGTGTGGGAGGAGTCGTTCACCATCGACTCCCACCTCCGCCTCGCACCGGCCCCCGGGCACACCCCCGGCTCGTCGGTGATCCACCTGGAGTCCGGGGGCGACCGCGCCCTCTTCGCCGGTGACCTGCTGCACGGCGCGATCCAGGTGCGCGAGCCGCACATCAACAGCTGCTTCGAGGAGGACGAGGACGGCGCCCGCGCCAGCCGCGCGCGGATGTTCGCCTACGCCGCCGACCACCGCGCCCTCGTCCTGCCGGCCCACCTGCCCGGCCAGGGCGCCTTCGAACTGCGCCGCCGCGGCTCCGGCTTCGAGATCGGCGCGTGGGCGCCGTTCAGCCGGACCTGAGGTCCGTCCGGCCGGTCACACGGTCACACGGTCACACGGTCACACGGCCGCGCGCGACAGCGGTCCGTGTGCGTGTCCGTCCTCGTGGGCGCAGACCTCGCCGGTGTCCCAGCCGGGGAAGGGGTCGTCAGCGGGTACGGCTTCCCCCTCCCCGAGCAGGCAGCCGGCGAGGGCGGAGCGCAGCCCGTCCGCCCGCAGTCCGACACCGATGAAGACCAGCTCCTGGGCGTCGGGCACCCCGGCGTCGCGCGTGCCGGACGGCTCGAACCGGGCGACGGAACCGGCCTGCGACCACAGCCCGGTCACATCCTCCCGGCCGGCCAGGGTGAAGAACCCCTTGGAGCGCAGCACACGGCCGTGCGCCCCGCTGTCCAGCTCCCGCGTCACGAAGTCCCACAGCCGTCCCGGGTGGAAGGGGGCCGCCGACCGGAACACGAGCGAGGAGATGCCGTACTCCTCGGTCTCCGGGACGTGGTCCCCGTTCAGCTCCCGCACCCAGCCCGGTGCCTGCTGGGCGCGTTCCAGGTCGAACCGTCCGGTCGCCAGCACGTCCCGGACGCCTACCCGGCCGTGCACCGAAGTGACCAGCCGGGCCCGGGGGTTGAGCCGGGTGAGCACCCCGCGCAGCCGGTCCGCGGCGGCGGTGTCGACGAGGTCCAGCTTGTTGAGCACGAGCACGTCCGCGAACTCCACCTGGTCGACCAGCAGGTCGCTGACGGTGCGTTCGTCGTCCTCGTACGGTGCGAGGCCGCGCTCGGCCAGGTCGTCCCCGGCGTCCAGCTCGGTGAGGAAGTTCGCCGCGTCGACCACCGTGACCATCGTGTCCAGCCGGGCCACACCGTCCAGGGTCGCGCCGTCGTCGCGGGCGAAGGCGAAGGTGGCCGCGACCGGCATCGGCTCGGAGATGCCGCTGGACTCGATGAGCAGGTAGTCGAAGCGTCCCTCGCGGGCCAGCCGGTCGATCTCCTGGAGCAGGTCGTCGCGGAGGGTGCAGCAGATGCAGCCGTTGGTCATCTCCACCAGCCGCTCCTCGGTCCGGGAGAGCGCCGCCTCGCCGCCGCGGACCAGCGCGGCGTCGATGTTGACCTCGCTCATGTCGTTGACGATGACCGCCACCCGCAGACCCTCGCGGTTGGTGAGGACATGGTTGAGGAGGGTCGTCTTCCCGGCACCGAGGAACCCGGACAGCACGGTGACGGGAAGACGTCCGGAGCGCATCCCGTCAGCCCTCCGGACGCAGCAGGCCGCGCCGGTAGGCGGGCACCAGGTGCTGCGGCACCCGGTAGGTCACCCCGTCCACCGTCACCGGCACCAGGTTCGGCGTGCTCGCCTTCCACTGGGCGCGGCGGTGACGGGTGTTGCTGCGGGACATCTTGCGCTTGGGCACGGCCATGGGAGGGGTCCTTCCAGGAAGGGGAGAGGGGCGGACGAGAAGACGCTACATGAAAACGAGAACCATTACGCACGCCCGCCCGGGTCGGGCCGCCCATCCGGGTCGGACCGCGCCGCCCGGGTCGGCCCGCCGGGTCGGCCCGCCGGCTCAGGCCGGCTGCCACACCTCCGCCAGCGCCTCCGTGGTGAGCACGTCCTGCGGCGGGCCCTGCCCCACCAGGCGTCCGCCGCGCAGCAGCAGACAGGTGTCGGCCGCGCGCGCGGCCCGCAGGTCGTGCGTCGCCTGGACGACCGTCACGCCGTCCCGGACCAGATCCGTCAGCACGCCCGCGATCCGCTCCCGGGCCTCCGGGTCGAGCCCCGTGGTCGGCTCGTCCAGCAGCAGCAGATCCGACTCCTGCGCCAACCCCTGTGCGATCAGTGCGCGTTGACGCTGTCCGCCCGAGACTTCCCCCAGCTGGCGCGGGGCGAGGTCGCCGATGCCGAGCCGGTCGAGCGCGGCGTCCACCGCGGCCCGGTCCTGTCGGGTCAGCCGCCGCCATGGGCCGCGCTCGCCCCAGCGGCCCATCTCCACCGTCTGCCGCACCGACAGCGGCAGGGTGTCCCCGACGGCGCCGCGCTGCGGCACGAACGCGGGCGGCCGTCCGCCGTGGTGCCGGAGCTGTCCGGATGTCGGGCGGATCACACCGGCCACCACGCCGAGCAGGGTGGACTTGCCGCTGCCGTTCGGACCGACGAGCGCCGTGGTCGCCAACCCCGTTATGTCCGCCGTCAGTTGATCGAGTACGGGGCGGCCGGGATAGCCCGCGCAGAGACCGTCGAGGCGGACTCGGACCGCCTGCCGCCGTCCTCGCGCGGACGAGGGCACTGGTTTTGTGAACATGGTTTTCATTGTACTGTCCTGGCATGGAGTGGTTGACGGCCCCGTTCGAGGTGGCCTTCGTGCAACGAGCCCTGTGGGGCGGCGTCCTGGTGTCCGCGATCTGCGCGCTGGCCGGCACCTGGGTGGTGCTCCGCGGCATGGCGTTCCTCGGGGACGCGATGTCCCACGGGCTGCTCCCGGGCGTCGCGCTGGCCGCGCTGTTCGGCGGCAACCTGCTGGTGGGGGCGGTGGCGAGCGCGCTCGTCATGACCGCGGGCGTCACCGCGCTCGGCCGTGCCCCGCGGCTGTCCCAGGACACCGGGATCGGCCTGCTGTTCGTGGGCATGCTGTCGCTCGGCGTCATCATCGTCTCGCGTTCGCAGTCCTTCGCCGTGGACCTGACCGGCTTCCTCTTCGGCGACGTCCTCGCCGTCCGCGAACAGGACCTGGTCCTGCTGGCGGTGGCACTGCTGGCCGCGCTGGTGGTGTCGGTCCTCGGCCACCGGGCCTTCCTCGCCCTGGCCTTCGACCCCCGCAAGGCGCGGACGCTGGGGCTGCGGCCACGGCTCGCCCACGCCGTCCTGCTCGGACTGGTGGGCCTCGCGATCGTCGCCTCGTTCCACATCGTGGGCACGCTGCTGGTCCTCGGCCTGCTCATCGCCCCGCCCGCCGCGGCCCTGCCGTGGGTCCGCGGCGTCCGGGGCGTGATGGTGGTCGCGGCCCTGCTCGGCGCCGCCGCCACCTTCGGCGGGCTGCTGCTGTCCTGGCACCTGAGCACCGCCGCCGGCGCCACCGTCTCGGCGCTCGCCGTGAGCCTGTTCTTCCTCTCGCACGTCGCGTCCGGCCTCCGGCACCGCCGCCGCGCCCGCCCGGTCCCGGCGCCCGCCACCGCTCCCGCCGTCACTCCGGCCCCTGTACTGCCCGCACAACCGACCGAAGAAATACCGAGGCGATCGTCTTGACCGTCCGCAGAAACGTCACGCCATGGGCCGCGGCCGCACTGGCACTCACCGCGCTGCTCGCCACGGGCTGCGGGGGAGGGGAGAAGACCGACGACGCGCAGCCCGAGGCGGGCAGCTCGTCCGCGACACCGCACGGCTACGTGGAAGGCGCCCACGAGGCCGCCGAACAGCAGTCCCGGCTGCTCCTCAACGACCCGGAGAGCGGCGCCACCCGGGTGCTGGACCTCATCACCGGCAAGGTCACCGAGACCGACGACGTCACCGGCGCAGCCCGCCTGACCACGGACGGACGCTTCGGCTACCTGTACGCCGACGGCTCCACCCACGTACTCGACAGCGGTTCGTGGATGGTGGACCACGGCGACCACGTCCACTACTACCGCGCGGCCGTCCGCGACGCCGGCGAACTCCCCGTGGGCGGAGCGGCCCAGGTACGCAGCGACGTCGCCGTGACCGCGGCCACCGGCGAGGACGGCAGGGCCGTCCTCTACGACCGCGGCGAGCTGGAGAAGGGCGAGGTCGCGCCCCTGCGCACCCTGCCCGGCACCTACACCGCAGCCGTCGTCCCCTACGAGGAACACCTGGTCGCCGTCACCGGCGACGGCGAACCCGTCGTACTCGACCGAGAGGGCACCCGCACCGCCTCCCTGGACGCCACGTGCGAGGACCCGCGGGGCGACGCCGTCACCCGCCGCGGCGTGGTCCTGGCCTGCGCGGACGGCGCACTCCTCGTCCACGGGGACGACGGCGGGTTCACCGCCGAGAAGATCGCCCACGACGAGAAAGTCCCCGCCGCCGAACGTGCCGCCGCCTTCCGGCAGCGGCCCGGCAGCGACACCCTGACCGCCACCGCCGGGGACGACGCGGTCTGGGTCCTGGACCTCGGCGAGCGGACCTGGACCCGGGTCGGGACCGGCACCGTCGTCGCCGCCGGCACCGCCGGAGAGGGCTCCCCGCTGCTCGTCCTGGAGACCGACGGAAGGCTGCACGGCTACGACATCGCCACCGGCGAGGAGACCGCCCGCACCGACCGGCTCCTGAGCGGGACGGCGGCGGACCGGGGGACGGCCGGTGACACGACCGCGCCGGTCGTCGAGATCGACCGCAGCCGCGCCTACGTCAACGACGCCGCCGGCAAGCAGGTGTACGAGATCGACTACAACGACGACCTGCGGATCGCCCGCTCCTTCGACCTGGACATCGCGCCGGTCCTGATGGCGGAGACCGGCCGATGAGCGGGACGAAGCGGGCGCGGATACGGGTGGCCCGGCTGCGCCACGCCCTCCTGGGCCTGCTCGCCCTGGTCACCGCGGCCACCGCCACCGCCTGCGCGGGCGGCGGCGAGGACGACCGGCCCCGGATCGTGGTCACCACCAACATCCTCGGCGACATCACCCAGGAGGTCGTCGGCGACGAGGCCGACGTCACCGTCCTGATGAAACCCAACGCCGACCCGCACTCCTTCGGTCTCTCGGCCGTACAGGCCGCCGAGCTGGAAAACGCCGACCTGGTCGTCTACAACGGCCTGGGCCTGGAGGAGAACGTCCTGCGGCACGTCGATGCCGCCCGCGAGTCAGGGGTGCCCGCCTTCGCGGTGGGCGAGGCGGTCGACCCGCTCACCTTCGGCACGGGCGGCACCGAGGGCGCCGAGGACGAGAAGGGGCAGCCCGACCCGCACTTCTGGACCGACCCGGACCGCGTACTCAAGGCCACCGGACTCATCGCAGACCAGGTCACCGCACACGTCGACGGCGTCGACACCGGCACCGTCCGCGCCAACGCCGCACGCTACGAAGGGAAGCTGGCCGACCTCACCACCTGGATGGAGAAGACCTTCGACGCCGTCCCCGAGGACAGCCGCTCCCTGGTGACCAACCACCACGTCTTCGGCTACCTCGCCGACCGGTTCGGCTTCCGGGTGATCGGCGCGGTCATCCCCAGCGGCACCACCCTCGCCTCGCCCAGCTCGTCCGATCTGCGCTCCCTGGTGGAGGCCATGGACGAGGCGGGCGTACGGACCGTCTTCGCCGACTCCTCGCAGCCCGCACGGCTGGCCGAGGTGCTGCGCGCCGAGACCGACGGCCGGGTGCGGGTCGTCGAGCTGTACTCCGAGTCACTGACCGCGAAGGGGGAGGGCGCCGACACCTATCTGCGGATGATGCGCGCCAACACCACCGCCATGGCGGACGGCCTGACCGCCGCCGGCTGACGCCGGACACCACCTCCCGTTTGACGATGCGCCGCCTAACGCGCGGCCGAACAAGGAAAGAAGAGACACCGGTGAACACGACCACACGCAGGAGAGCCCTCACGGGCACGGCACTCGCCCTCGCGGTCTCCACGGTCCTGACCGCCTGCGGAGGGGGAGGGGACGACGACTCCTCCGCGTCCGGCGCGCAGGCCGGAAAGAGCGCGGACGCCAAGGCCGCCGCCGTCGAGAACCCGCTGGTCCTCAGCTACGACGGCGGGCTCTACGTCCTCGACGGGCGGACCCTGAAGCTCAGCAGGACGATAGAGCTGTCCGGCTTCAACCGGGTCAACCCCGCGGGCGACGAGGACCACGTCGTCGTCTCCACCGACAGCGGGTTCCGCGTCCTGGACGCCGCCTCGGGCACCTTCACCGACATCGCGTACGAGGGAGCCAAGCCCGGCCACGTCGTCCGCCACGCCGGCAAGACCGTCCTCTTCACCGACGGCACCGGTGAGGTCAACGTCTTCGACCCCGAGGAGCTGAGCACCGGCGAGAAGCCGGGGACCCGCACCTACACCTCCGCCGAAGCGCACCACGGCGTCGCCATCGAGCTGAAGAACGGCGAACTCCTCAGCACCGTGGGCACGGAGGAGAAGCGCACCGGCGCCCTGGTCCTGGACGGCGACGACAAGGAGATCGCGCGCAACGAGAACTGCCCCGGCGTCCACGGCGAGGCCGCGGCGGAGAACGAGGCCGTGGCCGTCGGCTGCGAGGACGGCGTCCTCATCTACAAGGACGGGAAGTTCACGAAGGTGGACGCCCCCGACGACTACGGCCGCATCGGCAACCAGTCGGGCAGTGAGGAGTCCGCGGTCCTCCTCGGCGACTACAAGACCGACCCCGACGCCGAACTGGAACGCCCGACCCGCGTCTCCCTGATCGACACCGAGACCGCGAAGCTGCGGCTGGTGGACCTCGGGACGAGCTACTCGTTCCGCTCGCTGGCCCGCGGCCCCGAGGGCGAGGCGCTCGTCCTCGGCACCGACGGCGCGATCCACGTCATCGACCCGGACACCGGGAAGGTCGAGAAGAAGATCGACGCGGTGGGGAAGTGGCAGGAGCCGCTGGACTGGCAGCAGGCCCGTCCCACGCTCTTCGTCCGCGGCGCCACCGCCTACGTCTCCGACCCCAGCGAGAAGGCGCTGCACGCCATCGACCTGGAGACCGGCAAGAAGACCGAGTCGGTCACCCTGCCGCAGAGCACCAACGAACTGTCCGGCGTCGTCGCCGGGCACTGACCCCGTGCGCTCCCGCGGCCACCCGGCCGCGGGAGCGCCGGGAGCGCCGGGACACGCCCGGCCGGTCGCGGGGAGACGACACCGGTTCTCAGAGCGGGTACTGGGCGGGTTCGCGGCGCAGGGTGATCCAGCGGGTCTCGGTGAACGCCTCGATGTTGGCCTCGGCACCGCCGTGCCGGGAGCCCGTGCCGGAGCTGCCGACACCGCCGAAGGGGGCGTTGGCCTCGTCGTTCACGGTCTGGTCGTTGACGTGCACGATGCCGGTGGGGATGCGCTGCGCCAGTTCCAGTCCCGCCAGTGCGTCGGCGGTGACGATGCCGAGGGAGAGGCCGTAGCCGGTGTCGGTGGCCAGGGCGACGGCCTCCTCGTCGGTGGCGTAGGGCACGACGGACACGACGGGGCCGAAGACCTCCTCGCGGAAGACGGTGGCGTCCTTCGGCGGCCCGGCGACCACGGTCGGGCGGTAGAAGAGATCCTCGTAGGTGCCTCCCGCCGCGAGGGTGGCGCCCTGCTCGACGGCCTCGCGCACCCAGGCGTGGATGCGGTCGCGCTGGGTCTCGTCGATGACGGGCCCCATGTGGACCCGCCCGGCGGCGGGGTCGCCCACGGTCATCGAGTCGGCCTTGGCGGCCAGCTTCGCGACGTAGTCGTCGTAGCGGGACTCGTGGACGATGTGGCGGCCGATCGACATGCAGATCTGCCCCTGGTTGAGGTAGTTGCCCCAGGTGGCGAGGTTGACGGCTCGGTCGGTGTCGGCGTCGTGACGGACGATGAACGCCGAGTTGCCGCCCAGCTCCAGGTGGGCGCGCTTGAGGTGGCGGCCGGCCGCCTCGCCGACGGACTGCCCGGCGCGGGTCGAGCCGGTGAAGGCGATGACACGGACCCGGGGGTCCTCGACGATCGCGGCACCGACCTCGGCACCGCCCGGCAGGAGCTGGAGCAGCCCCTTCGGCAGGCCCGCCTCCTCGAAGATCCGCACCATGGTGACACCGCCCGTGATCACCGTGCGCGGGTCGGGCTTGAGCAGCACCGCGTTGCCGAGCGCCAGCGCGGGGGCCACGGCGCGGATGCCGAGGATCAGCGGCACGTTGAACGGGGAGATCACCCCGACCACGCCCGCGGGCACCCGCTGGGCGAAGGACAGCCGGGGCTGGTCACTGGAGAGCAGCTGCCCCAGCGGGTGCGACGGCAGCGCGGCGGCCTCGTGGCACTCGGCGGCCGTGGTGTGCACCGCGAAGTCGGCGAACGGCGGGATGGAGCCCACCTCCCGCACGTTCCAGCCCTGGATCTCCTCGGCGTGCCGCTCCCACAGCTGTCCGGCGCGGCGCAGCACGGCGGCGCGGTCCGGGTGGGGCCGGGCCGCCCACTCCTTCTGGGCGCGCTCGGCGCTCCGCGCGGCACGGGCCACGTCGGCCGCGTCGGCGAGCCCGACGGCGGCGAGGGCCTTGCCGGTGGCGGGCTCCACCGAGTCGACGCTCCCGCCCCCGCCGGTGACCCACGCGCCGTCGACGTGGATCCGTCCGGCGAACACCGCCGGGTCGAGAAGGCGTCCGGTGGTCTCCGGTGTCTCAGTCATCGCACCATCCTTGCTCTCGCTCCGCCGCCGTCGGCGACACGCCCAGGGTCGCACGGGGCGCGGGGCGGCTGACAAGGGACGGACGCGGGAAAAACCCGTGACCGTCCCCGGGTGTCAGGCACGCCACCCGGCGGGGCTTGCCCGTCAGTACCCGCCAGTACCCGTCACTGCCTCTCAGTACCCGACCGAGAACGTCGCGTCGGCGCGGTCCGTCGCCGTGGAGACCGGGTCGACGCGCAGGACGTACCCGGCGTGACGGATGTAGCGGGTGGGGAGGTTGTGGGACCGGAAGGACGACCAGGACGCGTCGGCGAGGCCCGCGACGCGGTGGAACGTGGCGTCCTGGGCGAAGGTGCTCGTCCCGTCGTTCACGTCGAGGCGGAGCTGGTAGTCCCAGTGGCGCAGGTAGCGGGTGGGGTAGTTGACCGACTGGAAGGAGATGCCGGAGGAGTCCGCCAGGCCGGGCACCGGCTTCCACTGGGAGTCGGTGTACGGGTCGAAGGGGTAGGTGTCGATCCGCGCGGCCCAGTCGGCGTGCCGGACGTAGCGGTCCGGGTAGTTGTACGACTTCAGCCGGTTCCAGCCGGGCGCGCCCCAGCGGGCGAGCAGGTTCGTGTACTCGGTGCCGGTGATGGGCGCGATCGTGCAGTGCTTGGCGTTGACCGGATGGGTGTACAGCCTCTGGTCGACCGGGGTCCAGGTGCCCGCGGCGAGGTCGGTGCTCTGCCACGCGTAGAAGACACCGTTGGGCGTGTAGGTGTCTCCCCACAGGTACCAGGAGCTGGAGGTGAGTGACTTCACCAGCGTCGGGGCCTCCGTCCCGCCGTGCGCCACCGAGGTGCTGAACGGCGTGAAGCTGCCCGGGTTCAGGGAGGTGGAACGCGCCCCGACCAGGCCCCC
The DNA here is from genome assembly GCF_034105845.1 of Streptomyces sp. CRN 30. NCBI lineage: Bacteria > Bacillati > Actinomycetota > Actinomycetes > Kitasatosporales > Streptomycetaceae > Streptomyces > Streptomyces sp. CRN 30. Next base: position 11,457 of record NZ_JAVRHI010000504.1, read on the forward strand.
GGTGCTGCTGCTCTTGAAGTACAGGTAGTTGACGCCGTTCACACCGACCGCCATGTCGCCGTCGATGACGTCGTAGCCGGGGTCGAAGAAGACCTGCGGGGCGGAGACGGTGGTGAAGTCGCTGGTGTAGTTGACCATGAGGACGTTGTGACCGGAGGCGTTCACGGACGAGTAGAGGATGGCGTACTGCCCGCGGCCCGCGTCCCAGAAGGTCTCCGGCGCCCAGCTGTGGGTGACCATGTCGTGCAGGTGGGGCCGCCGGTAGTTGGTGAAGGTCCGCAGGTCGGCGGAGTCCCAGACGTGGATCGTCTGGCTGTTGTACCCCCAGTCGGTGCCTTTGAGGTCGGTGGCCAGCACCACGAAACCGCCGTCGCGCTTACGCATGATGAACGGGTCGCGCAGACCGCCGGCCCCGACGGTGGGGGTGACGACCGGGTTGTTCTGGTTCAGCGGCGTCCAGTTCAGGGAGTCGGCGCTGACGGCCAGGTGCAGGCCGTAGTCGGTGCCGAGGCCGTTCGGCGACTCGGTGAAGTAGCCCATGACGTACGCGGAGTCCGCGGCACGGGCCGGACGGGCGCCCAGCGACAGATCGACGGCCAGCGCCGTCGTCGTGGCCGCGGCGGCACCGAGGAACTGTCTGCGGGACGGGACGGCACGCGTGCGGGGCTGTGCGCTCATCGGCTCTCCAGGTGGGTGCGGGGCGGATGCGCGAGCGGTGGCGGACGCGTCGGGACCGGCCCGCTGACGTCCACCGTTGTCCGAGGTTTCGAACGCAGTTCGAGGGGCCGGTGAGAAAGTAGAGCCGCTCCGGTGGCCCGTCAATGCCCGCGGCGCGACGGGCGGGAGCGCGGCACGGGTGTGACGCAGCCCACGGGCGTGTACCGCTCGATCTTGGAATGCGCGGCCGCCCCGAGTGGCTGCACCCTAGAGGCTTGCCCTGTCCAGGGCGCGCCGGGCAATGGTGCTCAGCGCGACAGGCGCCCGTCCGCGCGTCTTCCCGTCCCCCACGTGTCCCGCTCCGTCCCCGGACCCCTGTCCGCGAAAGGTGTTTCCCGCGCCATGCCACTTGCCCTGTTGGCCCTTGCCGTCGTCGCGTTCGGCATCGGTACGACCGAGTTCGCCACGATGGGGCTGCTGCCCCAGATCGCCGAGGGCGTCGGCGTGTCCGTCCCCCAGGCCGGCAACTTCGTCTCGGCCTACGCGCTCGGTGTCGTCGTCGGCGCCCCCCTGCTGACCGGGCTCGGCGCACGCCTGCCGCACAAACGGCTGCTGCTGCTCCTGTCGGCGCTCTTCGTGGCGGGCAACCTCGCCTCCGCCTTCGCGCCCGGCTCGGGCACGCTCTTCGCCGCGCGCTTCGTCTCGGGTCTGCCGCACGGCGCCCTCTTCGGCGTCGGCGCCGTCGTCGCCTCGCGGCTGGTCACCCCGGACCGGGCCGCCCGCGCCGTCTCCAAGATGTTCCTCGGCCTGACCATCGCCAACATCGTCGGCGTCCCCGCCGGCACGGCCCTCGGCCAGCACCTCGGCTGGCGGGCCGCCTACGGCGCGGTCGCCGTCATCGGCGTCGTCGCCGCGGCCGCGCTGGCCGCGTTCATCCCCCACCAGCCCCGCGGACAGCAGACCGGCATCCGCCACGAGCTGCGCGCGATGGGCAACAAGCAGGTCGCGATCGGCCTGGCCACGGCCGTCGTCGGCTTCGGCGGGTTCTTCGCCGTCTACAGCTACCTCGTGCCCATGCTCACGAACCTCACGGGCATCTCCGAGGGCTCGACCACGCTCGTCCTCGCGCTCTACGGCGTCGGCATGACCCTCGGCACGCTGATCGCCGGCCCGCTCACCGACCGGGCGCTGCGCCCGACCCTGTACGGGGGTCTCGCCCTGCTGGCCGCGGCGCTGGTGGCGTTCTATTTCACCGTCCACAGCACGGTGCCGGCGCTGATCACGATCACCTTCATCGGTGTGATGGGCTCGCTGATCACCACACCGGTGCAGATGCTGCTGATGGCCAAGGCGCACGACGCCCCGACGATGGCGGCCGCCTCCAACCACTCCGCCTTCAACCTCGCCAACGCCGGTGGCGCCTGGCTCGGCGGCCTGGTGATCTCCGCGGGCTGGGGCTGGGCGGCGCCCTCCCTGGTCGGCGCGGCCCTCGCCGTGGCCGGCCTCGGCTTCGCCTTCGCGGGCGGTCTCATGGACCGGGGCGGCAACCGCTCCGAGGTGCTCGCCTCGTCGGGACAGGCCTCCGGTACCGCGACGGAGACCGCTGGGAACCCAACGGTGTCGGCGGCGCGGCAGAAGTGAGGTGCGGGCGGCCTCCTCCAGGCCCGGCACCCCGCCCGTCAGCGAACGCCGTCAAGGCCCGGCAACCGGCCCGTCCGCGAACGCTGTCAAAGTCCGGCACCCGGCCCGTCCGTGAACGCCGTCAGCGCGGCGTCCGTCGCGAAGAACGCGCCGGGCAGCGCCACCCGCCGCACGACGGAGCAGGACACGTCACCCTCGTTCCACTGCTCCCCGGCGAGCTGCGCCGCCATGGCGGCGTAACCCCGCACCAGGACCGCGCACTGGCGCGTCCGGCGGACCGCCGCCACCGGAGCGGCGGACGGCGGGTCCGTTCCGAGCGGCAGCACCAGCGCGGCGAGCGTGCTCAGCACCTCGTGGTCCAGTGACCGCGGACCGACCTGGCCGGTACTGCCGAGCACGCGGCCGAAGCCGAGGTGGGCGGCGACCCGCCGCTCGATCCGGGCCAGCGCGGCACGGTCGCCGTCGAGGAGATGCAGCAGGTCCTGCGCCGTACCGACCGCTCCCTTCAGGCCGCGCAGGGGGTAGCGGCCGAGCAGGACGGACAGCCGCTCCGCCGCGCGGCGCAGCGCCGGGACGCGGTCCTGCCCGGCGCCGCCCCGCCCGGCCGGCTCCGGTCCCTGGGCGAGATCGACGGACCGTGCGCGCAGGTGCTCCAGTGACTGCCGCACCCGGGCCTGCGCGATGTTGTCGGTGATGTCGCAGGAGGTCAGCCCCTTGTGGATGTGCTCGTGGCCCGCGAGGGCGTTGAACTCCTCGATACGGGCCTTGAGATCGTGCCGGGTCACCCGCTCCCGCCGCGCGATGGAGGCCAGATCGACCCGGTCGACGGCCTCCTCGTAGGCCGCGAACACCCCGGCGGGCACCCGTATCCCCTCCGCGTGCTGCGCGCGGAGCACCACCAGCCACAGGCGCCTCTCCATCACCACCTGACGGTGCGGCGACCACAGCGCGGCGAGCGCGGGAGAGGCGTACTCCTCGGCCAGGACGTCGGCGGGGGAGCCGGCCCCGGAAGGGCCGGGACGGTGGGGCATGGTGTCTCCGTCCGGACGACGACAGTGCCGAACCCAGGAGGCCGCGGTCCCCGGGGATTCCGCGGCCGGAGCAAGGCTGCCCGCCCACGGGGGCCCCGTACCCCCGCGGCGGGGCGCGCACGGGATGACGGCGGCGTGGGAGGTGGCACGAGCGGACGGCCCCATTCCGCCTGCGCCGCCGAGTGCCGCCCGCGCGCCCTGCGGTCGGGGGAACGCGAGGGGCGACGGGCGTAACCGCGCCGTCCCGGGCGCAGACTCCGGGTGACCGCAGCGGTCGTGCCGCACCGCCGGTGATCCGCGCGCCCGGACCCGTCCCGTGCACCCGGGACATCCCGGATCCCGCGGACCGGGCCACCGGCGGTGTCCTCCCGCTCCCGCACACTCCGCAGCCGCAGCCGCAGCCGCAGCCGCAGCCGCAGCCGCAGCATCCGGATCCGCAGCCGCAGCCGTGTCCGCATCCACAGCCGTGTCCGCGTCCCGCGTCCCGCGTCCGCACACCTCACCGAAACGTGGAGGTCCCGTGCCCGAGAACCCTGACCCCGCGCCGGCCGCCCCCTCGTCCGCCGAGGACCGGGCCGGCCGCGGGACGGGCGCCGACCCGCGCGCGGTGTGGCCGGCGGTGGTGGCGGCGCGCCGGGCCCGACGGCAGGCGCTCCTCGCCCCGCTCACCGAGGGCGCCGGCCCGCCTCCGGCACGGCAGCACATCACGTGGGTGGGCGACCTGCAGCAGGGCGACGGCGGCAAGGGCGCCATGACCGACCGGCTCGCGGCGTTCCACCAGGTCACCGCCCGGGTGCAGGGCGGTGACAACGCCGGGCACACCACGGTCTTCCGGGAGGCGGACGGGGATGTCCGCACCGTCAAGAACCACCTGCTCCCGTCCGGTGTCCGCCACCCCGGCGTGGTGGGCGTCGTCGCCAACGGCGTCCTGGTCAACGCCGAGACCCTGGCCCGGGAGATCACCGAACTGTCGGAGATCGCACCGGACCTGCGGCGACGGCTCGTCCTCAGCGACCGCGCGCACCTCGTGCTGCCCTCGCACCGCGAGGTCGACGGCCGTCAGGAGAGCGAGCGCGACAGCTCCGGCGACGGCATCGGCACCACCCGGCGCGGTATCGGACCCGCCAACGTCAGCAAGGCCAACCGCATGGGCATCCGCGTGGCCGACCTGCGCGACCCCGTCCTGCTGCGGCGCCGCCTGCGGCAGAACGCGCGCTTCTTCGGCCTGCCGTCCGACCGGGCCGAACGGGACCTGGCCTGGCTCAGCCGCTACACCGGCCTGCTGCTCTCGCTGGCCGGTGACTCGGTCACCCTGCTCCGCTCGGCGGTCGAGGCGGGTTACTCGGTGGTCCTGGAGGGTGCCCAGGGCCCCATGCTGGACGTCGAGCACGGGGTGTACCCGTACGTGACGACGTCACCGACCGCCTTCTACTCCGTCACCAGCGGCAGCGGACTGGACGGCAGCCTCGTCGGCCACCGCGTCGGTGTGCTGAAGGCGTACCAGACGATGGTCGGCAACGGCCCGTTCGTCACCGAGGACCGGGAGGGGCTGGGGGACCGGCTGCGACGGGCGGGCGAGGAGTTCGGCACGACGACCGGAAGGTCCCGGCGGTGCGGCTGGCTGGACCTCACGCACGCCCGGTGGGCGGTCTCCCTCAACCGCTACACGAGCGTCGTGGTCACCAAGCTCGACGTCCTCGACGGCTTCGACCGCATCGGCGTGTGCGTGAGTTATGCCGCTCCCGACGGCGGCCATCGGGAATTCCTCCCCGACAACGGCCACTTGGCGCGGTGCTCCCCGGTGTACTGCTGGCTGCCCGGCTGGCGCAGCCCGACCCGGGGCCTGTCCCGCTACGAGGACCTGCCGGTCCAGGCCCGGGACTTCCTCTCCTACGTCTCCGACTACCTGGGCGTGGAGGTGGCCGCGGCGGGGGTCGGCCCGGCGCAGCGGGAGATGCTGGTCCGCCCCGGTTCCCGGCTGGCCGCCGTCATGGCGCACCCGGGAGTCGTACCACCCGCCCGAGACGGCGGAGCACGCCCCGCCCGCCCAGGTCCCGCCCACCCGGGCACCGGCTCGGGCGCCCGTGACACCGGTGTGCCGCCCCCGTCCGCCCCGCGGACACCGCCCGCCTGACCCGGAACCGCTCGTCCACCCCTCGACGACGAAGGGACGGCACCACCCATGCCCCGTGACGGAAGCACCCCGGCGCCCCCTGACGGACCGCCGCCCGAGCGGGCCGCGGCCGGCGGCGCCCCGCGGAGCCTGTGCGTGTTCTGCGGCGCCG
>NZ_JAVRHI010000505.1:0-35391 GCF_034105845.1 Streptomyces sp. CRN 30
CATCGAGCAACAGAACCGGCCGCTCTGACCTGGGCCGAGGTGAACAGTGCGGATCCGTGCACACAGCTGAGATCAGAGCAGCTCTCAGATTCGCTTCACCACCGGGCTGAAGCCCGGTGCACTGCGAATAGTCCCGGTAGCCGGGCACGATGCGGGGGTACGGCCGCCGGAGCGGCGCGTCGGGGCGGCTGTCGATGGTGGAGACTGCCTGCCATGAGCACTTCGCGCCGTCGACTCGGCTCCGTCCCGCACGATGTCCCGCTCGTCCCGGCCGCCGCCGGTCCGGCCTGCAGGCTGCTGCCCGTCGAGCGCATCGCGGCAGATGCCTCCGTGGGCGCCGGGCACCAGGACGTGACCGCCGGCTCCGCCGGACGTCGGACGCTGGGGTCGGGCCCGGCTCCCCGGCGGTAAGGCGTCTGAGCCGCACGTCCCACTCGTCCGGGATGCGGCGTCAGCCGGCCAGAGCGATGCGGGCGGTGATGCATTTGCCGACCGGTTCGCGTCGTACGTCGAGGGCGTGGGCCATGGCCCATACGATCTCGAGGCCGTGGCCGCCGATCCTGGCAGGGTCGGCGGGCCGGGCCGTGGGGAGGGTGGGGTCGCTGTCCCACACGGTGACGTCCACGTCGGTGGGGGTGATCCGCAGCTCTATCAGGCTGGGGCCTGGCGCGTACCGCCCGTTGCTGGTCGGACAGCCACCTGCCCAGAGGGAACCCGCCCCCGCGCCAGGCGTCCGTCGCGGTGTCCGTGGCGCCCTCGACGTGGTTGTACGGGACCACGAGGTGCCCTTCGCGGTCCCGGAAGGCGCTGGCGGCGCGGCGGCCGGCATCCCAGTTGGCGTGTTCCGGGCTGATCACGTTGTACTGCACGAACCGCGCGAAGACCGCGGGGTCGCGCAGTGTGCTGAACCGCAGCAGCACCCGCCCGTCATCCGCCTCGTCGTCCTCGGGCTCCTCACCCAGCCACGACGACTCCGCATCGACGCTCGGGGAGTCGTTCTGCGGAATAGCCAGCATCTCCACGGCACGTTCATCATGCGCCCGAAGACCAGCCAGCACTTTCACCAAGGGCCCGTACGAATCGGAATACGGCATGTCCTTCTCCGGGATTTCCTCCTCTCCCAGGAGAATCGGCACGATCAGCGTGGCGAGTTTCCCCTAGCTCGGTTTCTGCCGCAGAGCGTGCCCAATGGCCTGGACGATATCGAAGGCTGATCCTTTCGGATCGATCAGGGCAACGGAATCCACGCTCGGAACATCGATTATCTAGAGGTGGGGAGAGCGTGAGCCACGTTTGTTCTGGGTGGTAGGAAGCGCGTCTGGCAGGGGACGATGCGGCGAGGTTCCCCAGCCCTGACGAAGCTGTACGGGAGGCAGGCAGGTTTGCGTGCGCGAGCCTGGCCCGAGGGGCGGCTCAGGTGCCTGCGGTTCGCGGCCGCGGGTATAGCCTGACTGTGTCCGTGGTGAATCTTTCCAGGCCGGTGACCTTGCTCGCATAACTGATGGAGACTTGGAGCCCATTGATCCGGCTCAGGGGAGCGATGTCGATTGTTTCGGGTTGCCTTCCTTGGCAGTTGATGAGGAAGCGTTCGAGGTTGGGGAAGAGGTCTGGCACAAGGTCCAGTTGCGGGTCGGAATCGGGCGCTAGGCGGAGATATGTGACGCTGTTCATGGGAACCGCGCGGTTAAGGTCGTAGTCCGAAATATAGAGCTCTGCCAGATGAGGGAGCGTGGCAATTTCTTGCCATTCTGTGTTTTCGGGCGCGGAGTTGACCGTTAGTTCTTGTAGTTGCTGCCATGCGGAGACTCCGGCCAGGCGTGTGCCGATCCAGCCGCCTAGGGCTATTGAAGTGAGGCTTTTTGGCGCGGGCAGATTCGCCAGGCTCGCCCAGGGCAGGCGGGTGTAGAGGGCAAGGGCGGTAAGCTCGGGCAGAGAATCCAGTGCGTTGAAGGAAAATTCGTCCGGAAGGTGAAGGAGGCGCAAATTTGTAAGCGGTAGCCCCGCAAGGTCTTCTACATGCGCCAGTTGGGTGCATTCGGAGAGAGCGATCTCATCCAAAGCAGGAAATTCGCGGACGAACTTTAAGTCTGTCAGCAGCTGGCCTGAATAGATTTCCAGCCTATGGGTGTGTTCGGGTGAGAGGTACTCGACGATCTCGTCTTCGGTGAACGCTTCTCGAAAAGCGATGCTGGTGACGGGTTTTAGGAGGCGGAGCGCGTTGCGCTGGTCACGGGTGTGTACCTCTAAAGGCAGACGTTCCCGGAAGGGGAGCAGGATGTCGCGGGCGTATTCGTCCGCGCCGAAGTGCTCCCAGGCCCGGGATAGCGCGAAGGGCTCTGAGCCAGGCGTCAGGGACTGTATGAAGCGGTGGAGGAAGGCATATGCATGGTCGCCGCCGATGGCAGCGGCAGTTTCAATTACGGGGCCCACTTCATCCTTTTCCAGGTCTTGGGGTCCCGGTAGCAGGTCCAGGATGCCTGGCCCGAGCGCGGCAAGTTCCTCCGCTTCCTCCTGGGAGCGGGGAGGCATCAGGACGCGTGCACGCTGTTCGACCAGTCTGCGGACGGCAGGTTCGATTTCGGTGGCGTACTGCAGGCTGGCGGCCGCCAGGAGATGGAGTCTGTTCCTGTGCTCGACCTCGGCGTCACCGCGTTCGACGAGGCGGCGGAGCAGATCAGCGCTTTCAGTCGGCCTGGCATGGGCGATGGCCATCCGTACGACGTCCTCCCACTGGTCGTCATGGGCGTTGTTGACCAGCAGCGGGAAGTCATGGGCTTCGATGGCGGCTTTGGCCCCGAGGTAGTCCTGGAAGGTGCGGTGGACGAAGTCGATGGTGTCCGCGGTGGGCTGGCGCAGGAGCCCGCTGCGGCCGACCAGGTGCGTCAGGACTTGGTCGGCCGTGCCCTGGTCTGCCACGGCCTGCATGGCCGGCAGTGCATCGTCGACCAGGGCCAGCGAGGTGGCACGTTCCATCTCGGTCTGGCGGTTGCGGATGAGCCAGTAGGCCAGACGCTGCAGTAGCTGGATGCTCTGGTGTTCGGTGAGCTGAATGCCTTCAGGGACGTCGATGCTGCGCTCGAGGTCACGGCGTACGAGCAGCATCGACAGCGCCGCCTCGTACAACTCCATGCGGCTGTGGGGCAGATGGCCGCGGCGGTCCCGGTGTAGCGCGCAGATCAACGCACACATCAGGGGTGTGCTGGACAGCTGCGCAAGGTCACGCTGAGCACGCACCGTGACCTGGAGGGCCGCTTCGAGATCGTGCACCTGTGAACGTTCGACGTCGGTCGCCGCATTGTGTCGCGCTGCGGTGTGCCACCGGTGAACGAAGACTCCGGTGTCGGAGGCACTCATGGGCCGTACCGACAGTTCGGTGAAGTGCGACGAAGCAAGCCAGCCTTCAGGCACAGCAGACGGACGCGTGGTGACCACGAAGAGCGCGTCCCTGTAAGCCGCCAAGAGCCGCTCGAGCCAGTCCCGTGTGGCGCCCCGATGCTCTTGAGGAACCTCGTCGATGCCGTCGACCAGGACCAGCGCCTCGCCCCTGTCGAGTACGGCATCGGCCCAGCCTTCAGGTTGTGAGGCGGCCAGGGGTGTGCCGACCGCAGACAGGAAATCGTGTGGCTCCGGAAGGGGCCCATGCCTCATCAACGTCCGCAGCGGCAGGACGAACGGAATGCGCCCCCGCCAGTCCGCCAGTTCCTCCGGTAATTCATCGCGCGCCGTGGCGACAGCCAGCCACTGCAGCAGTGTCGTCTTTCCACTGCCGGCAAGCCCCCGCAGAAGAACCCGTCGACAGTTGGCCAACGCGTGCTCGGCACGCTTCACCACGACGGATGGCCGGTCTGCTTCCCCACCGCCTGCAGGCCAGTCCTCTGGCCGCTCCGCCAGTTCCAAGCTCAAGTACGCCGCGTCCAGCGGCCAGTGCGCACGTTCCGGTCGGCTCAGATCCAGCCCTACGACAGTCAGCTGTGAATGCCGTTCCGCCACGTAGCTGAGGTACCGCTCCTCGAACGAAGGCTGTGTTCTCGGCCGCACAGGCCTGCGGACAACTCTCTGCGGATAGCTATCACGCACCTGCGGTATGCGCGCGGCGGCGTGGCGTAAGACCAGCAATGGCTCCGCGTCCGTGCCCAGGGCCTTCGCCAAGGCCACCAGCGTGGCCTCGGAGGGCACCACTTGACCGTTCAGCGCCTGGCTGACCGTTGTCCGCCCCAGCCCGGTCCGCTGCTGCAACCCGCCCATCTGCAGACCCCGCTGCGCCCTGAGGGTGCGCAGCCGCAGCGCGAGCTCCGCCAACGGATCTTCTTGCCCGTCCCCCATGTCCTGCTTCTCCATCTCTCGGGCGACCGTCTTCGTTCATCTTCGTTCGCCTTGAACCCCGGTGAACACCGGAACCGCGAAATTCCTTGGAGTCGTCGTCATCGATCACTTGGGGAAGAAGGCATGAACACTCCATCCATCCACCTGATGCTCCTAGTCCTCCTCCTGGCGGTCGTTGCGCTCTTCTGCGCCCTTGTAGGAGCCGCAGCTGGCCTGCTTGCTCGCATCGACGGAGCCACCTACGCCGGCGCCCTGCTACGGGGTGCCGTGGCTTTCTCGGGCAGTGCCACCCTCTCTCTGGCACTGCTGACCTTCGCCCTGGCAGCACTGTGAACGGCGGATGCGCCGCACTTCGAAGGCGCGCGTGGCCTCGGTACGGCGGTGCTTTCCGCGACGGTTAGGAACACGACCTCGTTCATGGGGTGCTGCCTGGCGGGCCTGCTCGGTGGCGGGGGCGCCGGGGTGTCCTCCCATGGGGCAGGAGTGTCTTCGGCGGGCTCGCCCAGCGTGCGGAAAAGCTGCTCCTTGCGCCGGGCCAGGTTCTCCCGGTCGACTTCTACCAATCCCGCCGTCTGGTCCATCCCGACAAGTCGCCTCCGTGATGCGCGTCTCCCAAATGACGGTCTACCGGCTGGTCCACAACGGCCACCTCCCTGCCATCCGCGTCGGCCGGGCTTTCCGGGTCCGGGACCAAGCGGTCCACGAGTACCTGCGCGAGAGCTACCTGGGTGTGGAAGTCGGCGGCGAACGACCGAGCGACGGTGCGTAGAACCTAGCTCCATGTCCCGTAGGCACACTGGGCGAGGCTTTGCCGGGCCGGTGCCCGCGCCGTTGCTGACGGGATTGTCCTGGTCGTTGTCGGGGTGGAGGTCGAGGAAGAGCCGTAGCCGTACGCCGGGTTCGCCGGGCTCGTGCACCGTGCGTTCTGCCGCGGCGATCGCGCACTGGGCGGCGAGCAGCTCCTGGACGGCGAAAGCGGTCGCGTCGTCCAGGGCGGCGACCTCCACCACGGCCAGACCCGGCCGCGCCACGTGTGCCTCGCTGATCGATCTCATGCCCGCTGCCACGCGCCACGGCCCGCCGGCAGTTCGCCAGAGAGCGGTCTGTCACCCGATCGGGGCGCCGGGGCGGCGGTGAAGGCGCGCACGGGACATGAGCCCGGTCCCCAGAGGAGCTATCCCACTGGGGGTGGGTGTCTGCCGCCGTTGCCGGCGGGCACGAGAATGCTGGGCGGCTACCGGGCCAGCTCGACGGTGACTACGTCGTCCGGACAGTCGGCCAGTTCGCTGGCCAGCGCGGTCTTCTCCGCGGGGTCCACGGACAGACGGAACCGGGTCTTCACCACCACCCACAGCGTGTTGTCCTGCGTTCCGCGTTCGGGGGTTCTGGAGTCCCTGCCGGGCTGAAGGTGCAGTTCAGTGGGCTGGAGGCTGGTGACGCGGGCAGATTCGCCTAGAGACGCAACTCTGCTGATTCACCTGCGTTGACCTGGAGTTGCTCCGTAGGGTCTGGAGTCGTGTACGTGAAGACGACGAAGCGGGAGAACAAGTCCGGCACGGTCCGGTACCTGCACCTGACCCACAACGAGTGGGATCCGGTGAAGGGCCGGGCGGTCCCGAAGGTGCTGTTCTCGTTCGGCCGTGAGGACGACCTTGACCGGGACGCGGTGAAGCGTCTGGTCGCGTCTCTATCGAGGCTGCTCGGACCGATCGAGGCACTGGCGTCGACCGCGGCGGGTGACCTGAAGTTCGTCTCCTCGGTCCCGTTCGGCGGTACCTACGTCCTCGATCATCTGTGGCGGCGGCTGAGGATCGGCAGGATCGTCGGGCAGGTCGGGCAGCCCAAGCGGGGCCGGCGCTGGGACATGTCGGCGACCGAGCGGGTGCTGTTCTCCATGGTCGCGAACCGGGCCCTGGCCCCATCGTCCAAGCTGGCCGCCGCGGACTGGGTCACGCACGACGTGCATGTCGACGGCCTTCCCGCCTGCGGCGACGACGCCTGCTACCGGGCGATGGACTGGCTCCACGAAGTCCGGGACGACCTGGAGAAACGGGTGTTCGATGAGGTCGCCAACCTTCTCAACCTCGAGGTCGACCTGCTGTTCTTCGACACCACCAGCACCTACTTCGAACTGGAGGAGCCTGACGAGCCGGCCGCCCGCGACGACAAGGGCCGCCCCCTGCCTGCCGAAGACGACACTCCCGCCGCCGCAGACGACAGTGGTGACACCCCGGACAAGGCCAGGTTCCGCACGTTCGGCAAGTCGAAGGACTCCCGTGACGATCTGCCGCAGATCGTGATCGGGATGGCCGTCACCCGGGACGGGATCCCGGTCCGCGTCTGGTCCTGGCCCAATGCGGTTGCCTTTACGGCGCTCTGGCCCGGATCGAGAGGGCAAACCGACCTGCGGGCAGGCGAATGCCCTGGTCTCCCTGAGCATGCCCGTTCCCAACTACCCCGACAAGCTCTACGAGTTCGACTCGACGCGCTCAACGCGCTGTGGGTCATGCCGATCGGCCGTCGCCCGCGCAAGCTTCTCCAGGCCGACCCTGCCGCCTACGTCCAGATGCCGTCCTGGGCACCGGACGGCCGCAGCCTCCTCTACTCCTCCGAGGGCGGCCCAGACGGCAACGGACTGATCGGCGTCCACCGCCACTGGCTCGACGAGGACCGCGACGAGATCATCGCGAGCGGCGGCCGGCTCAACGCCGTACTCTCTCCCGACGGCACCAGGCTCGCCTGCCAGGACACCGCCGGCAGCCTGCTGCTCAAGGACCTGACGACCGGCACCGAGAAGGTACTCGTCAAACCCCTCGGCGCCAACGGGCTGCCCAGCAGGCCCACCTGGTCGCCCGACGGCCGCCACGTCGCCTTCTGCGACCGCAACCGGCTCAACCAGCGGTTCCGCGAGGGCTACAACCTCATCCGCGTGGTCGACACCGAGACCGGGGAGTGGACCGCCCATCAGCCCCTCGCACACGCCTCGCTCTCCGACCGGGGCAACGCGGGCCCGGTGTGGTCCCCTGACGGTCGGCGATGGCATTCGTCATGGAGTCCGCGCTGTGGGTCCTCCCGGTCCACGCGGACGGTTTCCCGGCCGGCGACCCCCGGCGCGTCACGGACGGGGCCGCCGACCACTCCTCGTGGTCCGGGGACTCGCGGACCCTGCTCTACGAGGCGGCGGGCACCCTCAGACTCGTGGACCGCGACGGCACCCACGACCGCGCCCTGCCCGTGCCGCTGTCCTACCGCCAGCGGCTGCCGTCCCGTTCGGATGTCACCCGGGTGCACGCCGGACGGCTGTGGGACGGCACGGGCGACACGGTCCTGGAAGACGTCGACATCGTCATCCACGGCAACCGCGTCGCCGCCGTGGAACCCCACCGGGCCGGCCGTCCCTCGGCCGGCGAGACCCTCGTCGACGCCTCCGCCCCCACCGTCGTACCGGGACTGTGGGACTCGCACACCCACCCCTGGCAGTACCACCTACGGCGGCCGGCAGAGCAGCCTCATGCTCGCCTACGGCGTCACGACCAACGTGTCGCTGGGCGGCTTCGCCCACGAGGCCGTCCGGATCAGGGAGTCCGTCCAGGCTGGCCGCATGGCGGGGCCGCGCCTGTTCGCCACCGATAAGCTGATCGACGGCAGCCGCGTCGCCTACAGCATGGGGCGGGCGCACCGCACCCGTGACGGTGTCAGGCGCTCCCTGGAACGGGCCACCGCCCTGGACCACGACTTCGTCAAGACCTACGTCCGTGCCTGCGCCAGGACCATGCGCGAGGCGGCCCGCACCGCGCACGACGAACTCGGCGTACGTTCCGGCAGCCACTTCCTGTCACCGGGGGCCGGTGTCGGGCAGGACCTCACCACCCACCTGTCCGCCACCCAGCGCAAGGAGTACGGACACGCCCACTCGCCGACGGGCCACTCCTAACAGGACGTCGTGGAGACCTACCGGGGCGGTGACTTCAGACTCGTCTTCACCCCGTTCACGGCCATCGCCCTCCTCTGCGCCGCGCCCGAACTGGCCGATGACCCCAGGGTCACCACGCTCATGCCCCCGTGGGACACCGCGCTCGTGGACCGTTACGCGGCGACCCCGCCGACGGAGTCGGCAGTGCGGGCCGTCGCCGACGAGATGGCCGTCTACCGGCGCCTCCTCGACGAGGGCGGCACGCTCGCCCTCGGTGCCGACGCACCGCTGGCGCCCATCGGCCTCCACGTCCACCTGGGGCTGCGCGCGCTGCGCTCCCACGGATTCTCCGCGGCCCAGGCCCTGCGCACGGCCACCGTCGTACCGGCCCGTGTCTTCGGTGTGGCGGACGACCTGGGCACCGTGGAGCCCGGCAAGCTCGCCGACCTCACAGCCGTCGACGGCAACCCCTTCGAGTACTTCGACGACCTGATCCGCACCACCTGGGCCATGCGCGACGGCATCGTCCACCGCCGGGACGACCTGGTCGGCGCGTACGCCACGGCCGCGCGTCGGCAGTCGGACGCCGATCCCACCGACTGGCTCGACATCAGCCGCCGCCTGCGCCGGGAACCCTGCTGCGCGGAGCATGTCTTCGACATCTGACGCACACGCACGGCTCAACCCACCGATCCGGGGCAGCATCTGACCTACCCGCGAGAGGTGGCACAGAGCGCGCCACAACTCGCATCGGTCTTCCTCCCTCGTGTTCTGGTCGGATGCCGCCCAGAACACGAGGGAGGGCGACCTGGCGGCCGCCCTCGCCTACAGCACTCCCGGCGGAGGCTGCGTGGTCCGCCCCGGTCCCGCCGGCCGGCTTCGTCGGCGCACCTGGGCAAGCTGCCGCACCAGGTCATCGGATACCGGCGGCCGGTACGTCGCTCCCGTCTCCGTCCTGTCCCGGCGAGGGCGGATTCGACCTCGCCGGAGTGCGGTGCCACCCCGTCCTCGACGTCGGCGCGCTCCTCGAAGACCGGGCTGTCGTCGTACGGGAGTGAGCGGGCCGGTCCCGTCCGGTGTCAGCCGTCCCGACGGCCTGCGTGTGCCCGGGACAGCACCGAGGCGAGGAGATGTGAGTCGACCGGCGTGGCGTCGGTGACGCGGTCCGCGCGGGTGTAGCCGGCCAGCATGCGTTTGGTCAGGAGCAGCGACTCGGGGTCGCGGCGGGACAGCGGGCGGGTCCAGGCGGTGACGGCCGCGTCGAGCCGGTCGGGCGGGGCGATCCGGTGCAGGATGCTCAGGCGGTGGGCCGTCTCGGCGTCGAACTCGTCGCAGGTGAGGAAGAGTTCCCGGATACGGGCGGCGCCGGCCTCGGTGATGAGCCGGCCCATCGCGCCGCCCCAGGCCGGGGGCAGGCCCACGCCGACCTCCGGCATCCGGAAGCGGCAGGTGTCCGCGCCGACGCGCAGGTCGCAGTAGGCGGCCAGGGCGAGGCCGGCGCCGATGACGCCGCCGTGGAGGCGGGCGATGGTGACGGCGTGGGTGTTCTCCAGGGCCTGGCAGAGGCGGTGGGCCTTGTCGAGGGCGCGGCGCAGGGCGGCACCCGTGGGGTCGCTCTCCGCCAGCGCGCGGAACTCCTGGCGGTCGGCGCCGAGGCAGAAGTCCTCGCCGGTGGAGGAGAGCACGAGGACGCGGAGGTCCGGGCGGTCGTGGAGGCCGTGCAGGACGTTGATGAGGTCGTCGATCGCCGCCGTGGTCAGAATCGACGCGCCGTCCGGGGTGAGGCGGACGTGCAGGACGCGGCCGTCCTCCTCGGTGGTGAGCGTGGCGGGGGAGTGCGCGGGGAGAAGGGGGAGCGGGGTACTCATGCGAGGGCGAGGTCCAGGTTCGACAGGCGCCGGAAGGCCACGCGAGGGGCTCTCGCGGGGCGGCGGGCGAGGGTGAGTCGGGGGAGGCGTTCGACGAGCCGGCGCAGCAGGGTCTGGGCTTCCATGCGGGCCAGCGGGGCGCCGAGGCAGTAGTGGATGCCACTGCTGAAGGCGAGATGGGCGGTGCGGCGGCCGGGGTCGAACTCGTCGGGGGAGAGGTGTTTCGCCGGGTCCCGGTGGGCGGCGCCGATCAAGAGGTGGACCATCTCGTCGGCACGGACCCGGTGGGCCTCCAGAGGGAGGTCGCGGGCGGCGACCCGGCTGATCACGTGGATGGGTGGGTCGTAGCGCAGGACCTCCTCGACGAAGGCGGGTATCAGGTCGGGGTCGGCGGCCAGCCTGCTCCACCACGCGGGGTGTTCGGTCAGCAGCAGTGTCATGGTGGACAGCAGTGTGGAGGTGGTCTCCAGGGCCGCCAGGAGGACGAAGAGGGACAGGAAGTAGACGCCTTCGTCGGCTTTCTCCCGGTCCGGTTCCGTGGCGTCCCAGGTGCGTATCCAGCGTGATACGGGGTCGTCGCCCAGGTGGGTGCGTCTGTGCCGGATCAGGTCGTGGAAGTAGGCGCGCAGCTCCGCCATTGCCGCGTCGGACCGGGCGAGCTGGCTCGCGGTCGGCAGCAGTTCCTGGGTGAAGACCTGTTCGTGGGTCAGTTCGCGCAGCCGTGGCCAGTCGGTGGACGGCAGGCCCAGCCAGTACCCGACGGTGGCGACCGGCAGCTCCTCGCTGACCGTGGCGACGAAGTCGGCCCGGCCGTCCCGGAGCCGTTCGGACAGGGTGTCCAGCAGGCCGTCCACCAGCCGGCGCACGGTGGGTTCCAGGCGCTGGACGGTGCCGCGGTCGAAGCCGCCCGCCACCCGCCTCACCCGGGTGTGCTCCGGCGGGTTGAGGGCGGGCAGCGTGGCGCTGATCTCCCGCGCGGACGGGGCGTTCCAGCGGGTGCCCAGTCCCTGCCGGCGCCGCCAGGCGCGGTCGGGCTCCAGCCAGTCGGGGCTGCGCAGCAGGCGGTCGCAGAGGTCGAAGGAGGTGACGAGGTAGCCGCCCCAGGGGGCGGGGGTCACCCCGCCCCTCGCCCGTAGCTCCGCGTAGCTCGGGAACGGGTCGGCCTGGCCCTCCGCCGTCCGCAGACGGGAGAAGAGGGCGACGGCCGCCCGACGGTCGGACATCTCGGCTATCGGGGTGGTGGCACTCCCCACGGTGGCGGCTCCTCACTTGATCAACAGCCGCCATACTTACCCGCGAGTTAAGTGCCCCATCCAATTACCGAGGGTTTTCGTTCAGTTACTTACGTCACTCGCACCCTGTCGGTCACTTACGTCACTCGCCCCTGTCGGTCGCTTGCTTCACTCGCCCCTGGCCGTCACTGGCTTCACTCGCCCTTGGTCCAGGCCAGGAACCGGCTGAAGAGCCCGCCCTTGCGGGACGGCGCCGCGTGGTGGGCCGGCTGGTTCGGGGTGGACGCGACGGACGAGGCCACCGGCGGCTGCGGGTGCGAGGAGCCGTACTGCGACGGAGTCTGCTGACCCGCCGCCGGCCCGCGGGAGCCGACCGCGGCCGACGGCCCCTGACGGGGCGTGAAACGGAGCGGCACCGTCACCAGCGACCGGCTCCACGGCGCCGGGACCCAGCTCAGCTCCTTGAAGGGGACGCGGAGTTCGACGTCCGGCAGGCCGTTGAGCAGCGCCCCCACCGCCGTCACCGTGATCATGAACGCCGGGTCCTTCGCGGGGCAGGCGTGCGGACCGGCACCGAAGGCCAGGTGCGCCTTGGAGCTGAGCTGCTCGCGGTGCTCGCTCAGCTTCGGGTCGCGGTTGGCCGCCGCGAACGAGATGAGCACCGGGTCGTTGGCCCGCAGTACCCGGTCGCCCAGCTGCTCGTCCCGCACCGGGTAGTGGGCCGCGTAGTTGGCGATCGGCGCGTAGTTCCACAGCGTCTGCGTGACGGCGTCCTCGACCGGCAGGTCCGCGCGCCAGTCCTCGCCGAGGTACAGCGACGTGCTGGTCCCGATGGCGCCGGTCAGCGGCGCTGTGCCGCCGGACAGCAGCGTCACCAGCTGGTGCAGCACCTCCTCGTCCGAGAGCTGCGCCGGGTGCTGCATGAGACGGGTGGTCAGGTCCTCGCCCGGCTCGCGGTGCTTGAGGGCGATCAGCTCCATGAGGGCGGCGCCCAGCACCTCGTCGGCGCCCGGGGTGCCCTCGAAGATGCCGCTGATGCCGACGATGACCCGGTCACCGATGTCGGGCGGGCAGCCGAACAGGTCGCTGAAGACCAGCAGCGGCAGCGGCTGCGCGAAGTCCGCCATCAGATCGGCCTGACCGAGCGGCTCCGCGGCGAACCGGCTGATGAGGTAGTCCGCGATCTGCTGCGTCTGCCGCACCAGGCGGTACTCGTCGACGGTGGACAGCGCGTCGGTGACCGCGCGGCGCAGCCGGGCGTGCGCGGCGCCGTCGCTGAACAGCGCGTTGGGCCGGTAGCCCATCATCGGCAGGGCCGGGCTGTCCTGCGGCACGCGGCCCTGGTTCAGCGCGTTCCAGCGCCGGGCGTCGCGCACGAACAGCGCCGGGTTCTGCAGGATGTACAGGGCGGCGTCGTAGTTGGTGACCAGCTCCACCTCGACGCCGGGGGCTATGTCCACCGCCGTGCTCGGGCCGGCCGCGCGCAGCCGGTCGTACTGCCCCTCGGGGTCGGAGCCGAACTCGGGCCCGAAGAGCTGGGGGTTGGCGTGGGCGGGGCAGCCGGGCGGAATGCCGGGGGTGTGGTGCTGCTGCATGCCAGGGCTCCTAGGCGAATACGGACATCAGGTGCTGGACGAGGGTGATCAGCGCGTCGGCCGAGGACTGCCGGTCGCGTACGTCGCAGTGGACGACCGGGGTGTCCGGAGACAGGTTCAGCGCCTCGCGCACCTCGTCGAGCGGGTAGTCGGGGGTGCCGTCGAACCGGTTGACGCCGATCGCGTAGGCCAGGCCGAACCGCTCGACCAGGTCCAGGATCGCGAAGCTCTCGTGCAGCCGCTCGGGGTCGACCAGCACCAGGGCTCCCAGCGCGCCGCGCGACAGCCCCTCCCACATCTCCTTGAAACGCTCCTGTCCCGGCGTTCCGAAGAGATAGAGGACGAGCGTGTCGCTGAGCGTGAGCCGGCCGAAGTCCATCGCCACGGTCGTGGTGGTCTTCTCCGGTGTCTGCGACAGATCGTCGAAGCCCTCACTGGCCTCGGTGATCTCCTCCTCGGTCTGCAACGGCGTGATCTCGGAGATGTTCCCGATGCAGGTGGTCTTGCCGACCCCGAAATGCCCCACGACGAGGACCTTCACCGCATGGGAGACGTCTGGATCCAGATACACGAGTGTCACGCTCCGAACTTGCTTCTGAGGCCGTCGAGCACAGCGCCGAGCAGTTCCCGGTCGATCCGTTCGGCGGGCGGGATGGGCTGGCGCGTGACGATGAGGCCGGCCTGCTCCAACTGCGCCAGCAGGATGCGCACGATGCCCAGCGGCAGCCGGGTGTGGCCCGAGACCTCGGCCACCGACAGGAAACCGTTGGCGACCAGCTCCAGGACCTGGCGTGCCTCGGGATCGAGCGCACGGGCCGCCGCCGGATCGCTGCCGTGCGCGGTCACCAGCGTGGTGTGCTCGTACTCGTGCTCCGCGGGCAGGGCCCGTCCCCGCGCGATGACGTGCAGAGGCACTAAGGGTGAGGTCAGTTCGAGTTCGTCGTCCGGCTGGTCAGGCATGGTCGGTCCTCCCTCCCGGCACGGGGCCGCCGCCCAGCGCGGGGACGACGTCGGAGAGACGGGCGGTGAACAGCTCGATGTCGCAGTCGGTGTCGGCGGCCGCGGCCAGGAGCGCACCGGAGCCGGCCGAGATGAGGAAGATCCACCCGTGGTCGAACTCGATGATCGTCTGCCGCCACTCGGCCGTGTCACCGCCGCCCGCGAACCGGCCGGTGGCCCGGCTGTAGGCGTGGATGCCGGTCATGGCGGCGGAGATGGTGTCGGCGAGGTCCTTGCTCGTCGTGGAGGTCGCGCCGAGCGGCAGTCCGTCGGCGCCGAGCAGTACCGCGTGCCGCGCGCCCGGGACCTCGGCGACGACCTTGTCCAGCTCCGGCAGGACGAACCCGGAGGGACCGGAGTCCCGCTGCCCCGCCGCCTGCTCGGCCGAGTCCGCCGCCGCGGCGGCGTTCACCCGGGGCGGCGAGGTGAGGCTGTCGCCCAGCCGCGCCACCAGCCGGTTCATCCGGAACGAGATCTGCTGGAGGTCGACGTCGGGTTCGGCGGCGGCGGCCAGGTAGGCGCCCTGCCCGGCGCCGATCAGGAAGACCCAGCCCTGCGAGAACTCGATGACGGTCTGGTTCCACCGCCGGCTCTCGCCCGGACCGGCGAAGGGCGCGGTGGCCCGGCTCAGCGACTGCATCCCGGCCAGCGCGGCGGAGATGGTCCGCACGTCCCGCTCGGTGAGTCCGTCGGTGGCGCCGCGGGGCAGGCCGTCGGCGGACAGCACCACGGCGTGCCGGGCCCGCGGGACGTTGTCCACGATGTCCCGGACCATCCACGACATGTCGGTGCTCATGCGTTCTCCTCCCCTTCGGGTGCCGGGGTGGTGAGGTCACGGCCCGACAGCGTGCCGCGCTGGAGCCCGCCGAGACCGCCCGAGGGACGGGGCCGGCGCGGCGCGCGCGGCTGGAGCGGGGTGGAGCCGGTGGCGTCGGTGTCGGTGTCGGTGACGCTGGCGATCGGCGTCTGACGCTGGCCGCGCTTGGGCAGGCCGTGCATGGTGCGGGCGGGCGCGGGCGCGGGAGCCGGGGCCGGGGTTGCCTCGGCGCTCTCGGGCAGAGGCAGACCGACCGGCGCGGGAGCGTCGACGCGGCGGATGCGCCGGACCGGCGGCTCCGGGGCGGGCGGGGCGGTCTCCTCCATGGTCCACAGCTCCTCGGGCAGCCGGACGACGGCCCGGACACCGCCGTAGCGGGACACTCCGGTGACGTCCACCTTGAATCCGTACTTGCCGGCGATCAGGCCGATGACCGGGAAACCGAACTTCGGCTGGGTGCCGAGCTGGGACAGCCGGGGCAGCGCCTCACCGGAGAGCATCGCGGTGGCCTTCTGCCGCTCCTCGTCGTTCATGCCGACCCCGGCGTCGTCGATGACGATGCACAGGTTGCTCTGCACCCGCTGGAACGTCACCTCGATGGGGGCGTCGTGCTGCGAGAAACTGGCGGCGTTGTCGAGCAGTTCGGCGACGGCCAGGGCGACCGGGGCGACGGCCGACGCCTTCAGCGCCAGCCCGCTCTGCTGCATGATCTCGACCCGCTGGTGGTTGCGGATCTGCCCCTGCGCGCTGCGCACGACGTCATAGACGCTGGCGGGCTGGTTGCGGCGGCCGAGCGGCGCACCGCACATCACGGCGATGCCCTGGCTCTTGCGGGCCATCTGCTGGTTGGCGTGGCCGACGTCGAGCAGGTCGGTGAGGACGGCGTGACCGCCGTAGCGCTGCTGGATGCCGTCCAGCAGCGTGGTCTGCTCGGCGGTGAGGCTCTGCAGGAACCGGGCAGCGCCCCTGAGGACGGCCTTGGTGCTCTCCTCCGCGGCCTGCTCGGCCTCGCGGACGGACTCCTGCTGCTGTGCGGTGAACTGCTGGAGCTGGGCCTGGGAAGCGCGCAGGTGGCCGTCGGTCTCGGCGAGCCGCCGTGTCAGCTCCGCGTCGGCCTGCTTCCGTCTGGCTTCCAGGGCTCTGTTGCGTATGACGAGTACCACGACTGCGGCGACGGCTGTCGCCGCCACCGCAACCAGGCACCATATGAGTACGTCTCGGTTCATGGGCACCTTCCCGGCGTGCGGTAGGCAGACGTCGACGGGCGTCCCTCGCTGCCTGAGGTGAGTCCGTCAAGGGCTGCGCGACCGCAGTGGCACGATGAACAGGCCGGCCCCGGATCAGCGCGCCAGCTGTGTTGATCAAGGTCGCAGACGGCAGGAATGCTATCACCGGAGCTGACGCCCGATTAGCACTCGCTATGCTCACATTCAGCACCAACCGGGGCGTGCCGACGACCTGTTGAAAGGGGCAAATCCCTCGTGGGTGGAAGGCTCCGGCACCGGACGGGGCGCGGCCCCCGCGTGCCCGCCGAATCTTCACGAGAGCAACACAGCGAACGTGCAACTCACGCAGGGAATCCCCTGGGCGCGCAGGGACGCTCCACGGGAGGCGAGCACGGGCGACGACGCGGCACCTCCGGGCTCCGAGGAGACCGCCCGCGCCGGGATCTCCGTCGCCGATGTCACCGCCGGCACGTACGTCTACAGCGGCATCCTCACCGCGCCGCTCACCCGGACCACCACCGGTGCCGTACAGGCCGTCGAGGTCTCCCTGTTCGAGGCGCCGGCGGAGTGTAGGGACCAGCCCGGCCACGCCCCGGCGGACATCGAGCGCCTACGGACGTCGAGCGCCTGCGGGCCGACCGGGTCGTTCGACCACGACCCGGGTCAGCTCGCCCCGCCCTGGCCCGCGCTGCCCATCGGGCCGACCGTCACGGCGGAGCCGGAGCCGTCGGTGACGGGCAGGCTGCCGGCGCCCGGCCAGTCGAGGGTGACCGACTTCGTCTCGCCCGGCGGGGTCACGACCAGGCCCGTGACGCGGACGCCGGAGCCGCCCGAGTCGTTGAGCGGGTAGGCGATGTTGAAGGACACCGACTCACCGTCCTTGAGCACCACCGGGTCGGCCGCCTGGCCGCTGCGCTCGGCGGACAACTGACCCTCGCTGGTCTTCAGGTCGACGCCCGCGTACCCGGACAGGGTGCAGTCGTGACCGCCGCCATTGGCGAAGGTGACCGCGGCCGAGCCCTGCTCGTCACCGGTGATGGTGGTGTCCGCCGCGGTGACCTCCAGTTCGTCGGTACGGCACGCGCCGGACCCGGCGGCCTCGGTGTCCGTACCGGAGCCGCTCCCGGTGGAACCCGTCCCTTCTGCCTGCGCCGAGCCACCCTGCTCCGGACTCGCGGAGGCCGAGTCGCCACTCGGGGCGGAAGCGGCGGCGGACGCGCTGTCGTTCTGTGCGGTGCCGTCGTCCCCGTTGCACGCCGTGAGCGAGAGACCGGCGACGACGGCCAGGGCGGCGGCGAGGGTGAGCTTGCGAACGCGCATCGTTACTTCCTCAGTCTCGGTTGACTCCGTGGGCTGTTCTGACCACCAGGACGGGGATGCGCTCACGGCCCGTTCCGCGCGGCCACCGCTTCTGACACGGCCGTTACACACACCCCGGTACACAGCGGAACGCCACGGGAGGGGGCGGCCGATGCCGCTGAGCGACCCCAACGGCTTGGGACGGACCTGTGACTATGCGGACACCGTCTTCGGGCAGCAGGCCCCGGACCCGCCTGTCCTGTCCTGTCCGACGGAACCCCAAGAACGAGGGCAAGGAGATCACCCCGTCACCGGCCTGCGACTATCGACGAGGGACTGCCCGACAAGTGGTGGGTGACCATCGGGGTCTGCCGGACCGGCGACATGGAGGACCACCTGCTCGGCCGGCCCGCACGCTCACCGTGCGGACTCAGGTGCGGTGAGCGGCGGCCACCCCGGCCACCTCCCGCCGCGACGTGACCCCCAGCTTGGCCAGGACGTGGGAGACATGTGTCTCGACGGTGCGCCGGGACAGGACGAGGGCATCGGCGATGTCGGGGTTGGACAGGCCCTTCGCGACGAGTTCGGCGATCCTGACCTCCGTGTCGGTCAGGGCCTCCCAGCCCGTACGGGGCCGCCCCCGCGCGCCCCGCACCCCGAGCCGCACACCGCGGGAGCGCAACCGGGCCGCGGCACGGCGGGAGTCCCACACGGCACCGAGCGCGGTGTACGTCAGCATCGCGTCGTTCAGCGCCCGGCGGGCGGGGCCGGCCGCGCCCGCCCCGGCGAGCAGGTACGCGACGTCCTCCAGCGCCTGTGCCGTCTCGACCGGGCGGCCCACCGCGCGGAAGTAGTCCACGGCCGCCGCCACCGGCTCGGGCCGCGACTCCAGCAGCCCCCGGCACCACGAGCGGACCGCACCCGCCCGCGGCAGCCGGCTCCTGTCCTCCTCCGCCTCGGCACAGGCGGCGGCCCGCTCGGCCGTCTCCCGGTCACCCGTGGCGAGGGCGAGCCGCACCAGCAGCGGAAGCAGCCGCACCCGGTCGTCCATGACGTCGTACGACGGGCCGAGCACCTCCTTCAGCCCGGCGACCGCCGACGGGAGGTCGTCGAGCCGCTCCGCGGCCATGGCGCGGGCCTCGAACCAGTACGCGAGGTTGACCGTCTTGAAGTGGACCTCGGGCACCTCCTCCACCGCCCGCAGGTGACGGCGCGCGACATCCTGCTCGTCGCGGTGGGCGGCGACCGTGGCCGCGATGCTGTGGGCGATGACCGGGAGCGCGGGATAGTACGTGGGGTAGTGGTCCGGGTCGGAGATCGTGTCCAGTTCGGTCAGCGCGTCGTCCCACCGCCCGGTGTGGAAGGCGACGTCACCGGCGTGCATCACGCACGACCCCAGGCGCGGCGTACCCGTCCGCTCCGCCAGCGACCGCGCGTCGGCGAGCACGTCCTTCGCCTCGGCGAAGCGGTCGAGGTTCAGCAGCATGGCGATCTGATTGCTCTGCAGCAGCAGGCGCAGATCGAGCAGTTCGGGGTCGGAACCGGTCAGTGCCACACCTCGCACGATGCACTCCAGGGCGCCCTCGACGTCCTGGCGGACGAACCGCGTCATCGCCAGGGCGTGCAGCGCGTACCCCGTCGCCATGGCGTCCGGCCGACGGGCGCCGGCGGCGAGGACGTCGGTGGCCGCCGCGGCGGCCTCGTCGTCGCGGCCCAGGTTCATCAGCGTCATGGCGACGAAGGCACGCAGCCGCGCGTGCCACCTCGTCTCCGGCTCCAGCCGCTTCGCCACCTCCTGGACGACGGCCATCGCCTCCTCGACCAGCGCGGTGCGCGCCATGGCGTAGCCGAGGATCCAGGCCGCCCGGCCGCGCTGCTCGGAGTCGCCGTGGTGGTCCAGTACCTGTCGTGCGACGCGTCCCGCCTGCTCGTACTGGGAGGCGAGGAACGCGGCGGAGGCGAGGTGGTCGAGGAGCCGCAGGGCACGGGGGTCGTCGTCCGGGGTGTGGACGACGGCGCGGTCGAGGAGGGCGGCGGCGACGGCCGGTGCGCGGCGGGTCAGTGCCGCGGCGTTCTCCACCAGCCAGTCGACCTCCCAGCCGTCGGCCGCGTCACCCGCCGACAGCAGCAGCTCGGCGACCCGTTCCACCGACGCCTTCCGGGCGATGAGCGCCTCGGCGGCGTCCCGGTGCAGCGCGACGCGCAGTGCCGCCGGCACGGACTCGTACAGCGCTTGCTTGAGCAGCCCGTGGCGGAAGCGCAGCCGGTCCCCGTCGGCCGGTTCGAGCACACCGGCGGCCAGCGCCTCCCGTACGGGTGCGCTCAGGGCCGCCGCCGGCCGGCCGAGCAGCACGACGAGGTCGGTCAGGGGGAAGGTGGGGCCGAGCAGGGCCGCCGTGCGCAGCATGTCCCGGGTCCCCGCCGAGAGGAACGCCAGCCGGTCGGCGATCGCCTCGGACAGGGACATCCGGCCGAACTCGGCCCACCTGTGGTGCTCGCCGTCCCCGGCGTGCGCCTCAGGTCCGAGTTCCGTGCGCCGGCCGTCGTCCGCCAGCGCCCCCGCACGGGTCAGGGCGTCCATCATCTCGCGTACGTACAGCGGATTGCCCGCCGCCAGCCCCAGGCGGCCGAGCAGCCGGGGCCCGGCCGTCCGGCCGGCGATCCGGCCGGCCAGCTCGGCCACGTCGCCGTCCGACAGGCGGAGCAGGGTGAGGGTGGTTCCGGCGTGGTCGCGGACGTCCCGGCGCAGCAGATCCAGTTCGGGCCGCTGCGGGACCTCCCGGCAGGCGCCGATGAGAAGCAGGGGCCGCTGGGACGCCGTACGGCACAGTCGGCGCCACACCAGCAGCGTCGCCTCGTCGGCCCACTGAAGGTCGTCGAGGGCCAGGACGAGGGGGCGCGCGGCGCACAGCCGGTCGACGAGCACCAGCAGTTCCTCGGCGGCGGCGGTCACCGGGTCGCCGGTGACCACGCCGACGGTGCCGTGCCCGCGAGGCTCGTCGGAGGGGGGACGGGCCGCCTCCGCCGCGGCCCGTCGCCGCCCGGGTACACGGGCGAGGGCCTGTTGCAGGACGGTGAGGGGCAGGCGCCGGCCGAGCTCGTCGCAGACGCCGTGGCCCACGTCGAGGTCTTGGCGCCGGGCGTCGGCCAGACCCGCGGCCAGCAGCGCGCTCTTGCCGATGCCGGGCTCGCCCTGCAGCAGTACGACACCACCGCGCCCCGCGAGCAGGTCCTCCACCGCGGAGGAGATCAGGGCCACGTGTGGCGCTCGCCCGACCAGGGTGTCCGCAGAGCCCGCATGCATGGCCCAAGGGTACCGAAAGCGGATCGTGGTCCGTTTCGGGTGCGGCGGTCTGTGCGGCGGGAGCCACCGCCACCACCGGAAAACTCCGTGAGCCCCCCGGATGTTCGCGTACGTGCCCCGGCGCGAGGGTGGGGGCCACGGGACCGGGTGAAGGAGACGATGCGAGGTATGGAGCCCACTCAGCGGCGGACCGGCCGGAAGGAGCTGGGGACGAGTACGAGTACGAGGACCGGGGCTAGTACCAATGCCGTTGCTTTACGGGTCGGCGGGTTGGGGTCGTTGGAGGCGTACGGCTCTGATGCCGGTGCGGGTGGGCTGGGGCCAGGTGCGGTGTCCGGCCCGTTTGAGCCGGTAGTTGGACATCTTGCGTTTGACGACCCGGGGCTGGCTGCGCAGTCGTCTGATGGGCAGTAGTCGTTCCAGCAGGTCGTGCTGGAGCAGGTGGAGTGTTCTGATCAGCAGGTCAGGGGGAAAAACTGCCCGGTGTGACGGTCACGCTGCGCCGGGCGGAGCGCAGGGTCTCGGTGAAGGAGATCCGGTCGGGGTCGAGGTGACGGGTGGCGGCGGTTCTGAGCATCAGCTCGCGCAGGGCCCGGTGAACCAGCAGATGTGCCCAGATCTGCTGGACCACGCCGTCGGGAGTCTTGCTGCTGAGCACGACGCGGGCACCGCGTTGGTGGGTCTTGAGCTCGGCGAAGACCGCCTCCGCCTCCCAGCGCTCATGGTAGAGCGCGGCCAGCTGCCGGGCCGGGTGACGGCGGGCGTCGAGCAGGCTGGTCACCAGCCGGTACTCGCCTGCCGTCCGGCCGGTGCCGCCCAGCCGGTAGGCGACCACCCGGACGGTGACCGGATCACCGTGGCCGGGATCGGTGCAGGCATGGATGCGCGACAGCCAGGAGCCGTCCCGCAGCATCCGGTCGACAGGCAGCACACGGTTGGCGGACACCCGCCACAGCAGATCGGCACCGGTGGCGGTGAAGGCGCGCCACAACGGCACCCCCAGGAACTCGCGGTCGGCCAGGACCAGCTGACCGGGACCGCAGGAACGGGGCAGGCGGCCGACCAGGGTGACCTCCCCGGTGCGGCAGCCGGCCAGCTCCGCGTCCAGCACCAGATGCGTGCCGGTCTCCACCAGGCATGCCATCCTCACCTGCGGAAAAGAGGTCTTGTCGGTGCCGCGGCTGTTCCCGGGCCGGCCGAAGGCGGCTTCGTTGGCCTCCGAGTCGGCCACGTCCCAGCAGGTGCCGTCCACCGCCAGCACCCGCAGCCCCCGCCAGAAGGTCCCCGGGGTGTCGGCGGTGCCCATCGGCTTCGCCGTCGTGGTGAACAGCACCCGCAGCGGCTCACACCCCAGCCGCTGCCGGGCCCGAAACAGCGACGACTTCCCCGGAATACGCCACTCACCGAGCAGCCCCTGACTCCGCAGACCCTCGACCAGGTGCCGCATCACGTCCAGATACGGGGCCGGCGAGAACAGCGCCAGACCCAGCACGAAGTACACCACCAGCCGGGCCGGCAGCAGACGCCTGCGTTGCTCCGCCCGCCCGCAGGCGGCCACCACCCGATCCACCAGACCCGGCGGATACACCCAGGTCAACAGCCCCAGACCCGATAACTCCGACACGCTCGCAGACACTCAAACCACCCCCTGCGGCCACCAACGAGCCTACGCCGCAACCAAAAGCAACGGCATTGGGGCTAGTACGGGTACGAGGACGAGGACGGGTGCGGACGTCGGACGGTCCCCGGAGCCGCTGTCCGCACGGGACATGCGGGTGGCGCTGCTGGCCGCGCGGCTGTTGAGCAACGACGAGATCGGCCGCCGCCTGTCCCTCCCCTCCGGCACCGTCGTCTCCTGCCTCTACCGGATCTACGGACGCCTCGGCGTCACCAGCCGGGCCCGGCTCGCCGCGGTGCTCACGGACCGACCGGACCGGGACCGGGACCGACCGGACCGGGACCGACCGGACCGGGACCGGGTATAGGACCACGCGAATCGACGCGGTCGAGGAAGGCGAGCACCCGCCGGGTGGTCCGCGCCGCCGCGTGCTCGTCGTACGAGGGAAGACCGCTGTCGGTGAAGAGGTGCCGGTCGCCGGGGTAGAGGAAGAGCTCGGCGTCCGCCGCCGTCGCGACGAGTGCGCGGGCCGCCTCGACGTCCCCCTCGCCGGCGAAGAACGGATCGGCGTCCATGCCGTGGATCTGGACCGGTACGTCCTCGGGCCAGGCACCGCCGAACTCCGCGGCGGGGACGCACGCCTCGATCAGCACCGCGCCCCTCGCACCGGGCCGGGTCTGGGCCAGTTTCTGCGCCGGCAGGACACCCAGCGAGAAGCCCACGTGGACGAGGTCCGCGGGCAGCGTCTCGGCGACGGCGGTTCCGCGCGCGACGAAGGCGGCGAACCCGATGCTCTCGGTGTGGGCCATGCCCTCTTCGAGGCTGCCGAAGACCTGCCCCTCGAACAGGTCCGGGGCATGGACGGTGTGCCCCGCCTGCCGCAGCCGCTCGGCGAAGTCACGGACGCCCGCGGTCAGTCCCTGCCCGTGGTGGAAAACCAGCACCTCGGCCATGTCGCTCCCTTCGTGCCACGGCACCCGGGTGGCACCGTGGCACGAGTATGGACCGCGGCACTGACAACGCCGGGGCCGGCGGGCGACCCGGGGCCGGTGACCCGGGCCGGCCGTCTCGGATCACTCGGCCGGTGTCCCGGCCGGTGCCTGCCGGCTGTGGTCCCTGAGCGACTTCTCCACGGTGCGGGCCCAGGCGGTGAACTGCTCGACCTGATCGGCACTCAGATCGCGTACGGAGATCTCCTCCAGGGTGCGCCACATCTCGGCGACGGGTTCGCGCAGGGCACGGCCCGCGTCGGTGAGGTGGACCACCATGACCCGCCGGTCGTGCGGGGCGGGCTCCCGGGTGAGCAGTCCGGCCTCCTGCATGCGGCGCAGGGACTTGGAGACGGTGGAGTGGTCGAGCCCGACGTGGTCGAGCAGGTCCGCCTGGGTCCGGTGGTCGTGGTCGAAGAGCTGCATCAGCAGCAGCTCCTGCCCCGGGTGCAGGTTCAGGGCGCGCAGCATGGCGGCGGCGTGGGCGCGGTGGGCGCGGGCGAGCTGGAAGATGGCGTAGCTCATCCGCCCGTCGCGCGCCGTGTCCGGCGGCGCGTCCGGGGTGGGGTCGGGCATGGTCGGTTCCTCATCACACATGGGAGCGGTCGAAGGGGGGCGTTCAGTCGACGGTCAGGACGAGCTTGCCACGGTTGTGGCCGGCGTCGCTGGCCTGCTGGGCCTTCGCGGCCTCCGCGAGCGGGTAGGTGGCGCTGATCGTGGTCACCAGGGTGCCGTCGGCGGCCTGCCGCGCCAGTTCGGCGAGGCGGGCGGCGGAGCGGCGCTGGGGGCCCTCGGCGAAGACGACGCCGAGTTCGCGGGCGCGGAAGTCGGCGGTGGTGACGATCCGGTCGGTGGAGCCGCGCAGGGTGATGGAGTCCTCCAGCGCGCCCTTGCCCGCGGCGTCGAAGACGGCGTCCACGCCCTCGGGGGCGAGCGCGCGGACCCGTTCGACCAGGCCGTCCCCGTACACCAGCGCGGTCGCGCCGAGGGAGGTGACGTACTCCTGGTTGGCCGGGCCGGCGGTGCCGATGACACGGGCGCCGCGGGCGACGGCGAGCTGTACGGCGATGGTGCCGAGGGCGCCGGACGCGCCGTGGATCAGCAGTGTCTCGCCCGCGCCGACGCCGAGCAGGTCCAGTACGCGTTCGGCGCCGTCGGTCGCGACGGGCAGGGCGGCGGCGTGCGTCCAGTCCAGGCCGGCGGGCTTGGGCGCGAGGACGGTGGCGGGGGCCAGGGCGTACTGGGCGTAGGAGCCGGTGTCGGACCAGCCCAGGACCTCGTCGCCCGCCTTGAGGTGGTCGACGCCCTCGCCGACGGCGTCGACCACACCGGCGATCTCGCCGCCGGGGACGGCGGGCAGGGTGGTGGGGAAGATGGCCTCCATGCCGCCGGAACGTATCTTGCCGTCCACCGGGTTGACGCCGACGGCCCGGATACGGACCCGCACCTGGCCGGGGCCGGGCTGCGGGATCTCCAGCTCCGCCTCGTGCAGGACCTCGGTGGAGCCGAACGTGTCGAAAACGATGGCCTTCATGACGGATCTCCTTGACCGGATGGCTGCCCGACCACTTTCTGTGGCCAGCCACATAAAAGTAACACCGATTGTGTGGCTAGCCAAGTAATCGTGGTGAGGGAGATCCGGCGAGGGTCGCAGCGGCCTCTCAGCGGGCCGCGTCCGCGTCCCCCCTCTCCCCATGGGACGGGAAGCGCCTCTCCCCATGGGACGGGAAGCGCGGCGCGCGGCGTTCGCCGAACGCGGTCAGGCCCTCCCGGGCGTCCGGTGACGTGAACGCCTTCTGCCCGTAGAGGGCCTCGCTGTGGAACGCCTGGTCCTGCGGGAGATCCCCGAGCCGCAGCACCGCCTCCTTGACGGTCGCGAGCGCGGTGCCGCTGCGGGCGGCGAGCCGGTGGGCGCGCTCCAACGCCGCGTCGAGCAGACCGGCCGCCGGGACTACCTCGTTCAGCAGCCCGTACCGCAGCGCCCGTTCGGCCGTGATCCGGTCGCCCTGGAGCATCAGCTCCATCGCCCACGCGTACGGGATCTGCCGGGTCAGCCGGGTGAGGGTGCCGCCCGCGGGTACGACACCGACACCGGTCTCGGGGAGCCCGAACTCGGCGGTGTCGGCGGCGATCCGCAGATCGGTGGAGAGCATGATCTCGAAACCGCCGCCGAGGCAGAGGCCGTTGACCGCGGCGATCACCGGTTTGAACAGCCGGGTGTGCTTCTGGTGCGCCGCGTCCCAGTGCGAGATGTCGAAGCGTCCCGCCGCCAGCGCCGGGATGGACTCGGTGAGGTCGGCACCGACGCAGAACGCCCGGTCCCCGGTGCCGGTGAGGACCGCGACGGCGCAGGAGTCGTCGTCCCGCACCTCCGCGAAGGCGGCACCCAGTTCGTCGTACATGGACAGGGTGAGCGCGTTGAGCTTGTCCGGCCGGTCGAAGCGGACGACGGCCACGGCACCGTCGCGGTCGAGGGTGATGCCGCCCATCAGATGACGCCCTTCTCGCGCAGCGCGGCGATCTGCTCATCGTCCAGGCCGGCGAGGGCCCGCAGGACCGGCACCGCGTGCTCGCCGACCTTCGGGGCCAGCCCCCGCGCCTGGGCGGGCGTCGCGCCGAGCTTGATGGGGGTGCCGAACATGCGGATCTCGCCGAACTCGGGGTACGTCACGTCCACCACCATGTCGCGCGCCGCGATCTGCGGGTCCTCCACGACCTCCCCGATGTCCTTGATGGCGCAGAGCGGCACCGCGTCGCCGGCGATCTCCTCCAGCTCCGTCTTGGTACGGTCCGCGAACCACAGGTGCAGCAGCGGCCGAACCCGTGCCTCGTACACCTCGGGTGTGAACCGCTTGGCCATGGTGTCGATCTCGGGGTCGTCGGCGAGTTCCGGCTGCCCGAAGAGCTGACAGGACAGCCGCCAGAACTTGTCGGTGTAGCCGCCGAAGAACACGAACCCGTCCTTGCACGGATACAGCTCGTACGGCTTGACGAAGGGGTGTTCGTTGCCGAGCGGGCCCGGGACCTTGCCCTCGGCGGTGTACGAGACGACGGCGTTCTCGGTCAGGCTCAGCACCGAGTCCTGCTGCGACACGTCGACCAGCTGGCCCTCGCCGGTCTTCTCGGCGTGCCGCAGCGCGGCCAGGGTGCCGATGACCGAGTACAGCGTGGCCGACAGGTCACCGATGATCGTGCCGACCCGTACGGGGGGCCGGTCGGGGAAGCCGTTCATCGACCACAGTCCGCCGGTGGCCTGCGCGCTGTTGTCGTAGGCGGGGCGGCGCCGGTAGGGACCGGTCTGGCCGTAACCGGAGATCGCCGTGTACACCAGGCGCGGATTCTCCTGGCGCAGCACGTCGTAGCCGACACCGAGCTTGTCCATCGTGCCGGGACGGAAGTTCTCCACCAGGACGTCGGCGCGGCGGACCAGCTTCCGCAGGACGTCCTTGCCCTCCGGGGTGGACAGATCCAGGGTCAGACCGAACTTGTTCCGGTTGAACTGCGCGAAGAACCCGCTGAACTCCTCACCGGACCCGGACCCGGACCCGGACCCGGAACCGGACCCGGAGCTGGAGCTGGAGACGGCCTTCAGCTTCGGTGGGAAGTCCCGCGCGTAGTCCGGGTCCTTCGGGTTCTCGATCTTGATGACGGTGGCGCCGAGGTCGGCCAGCAGCATCGAGCAGAACGGGCCCGCCACGACCCGGGTGATGTCCAGGACCACGACGCCGCGCAGCGCGCCCTTCGACAGTCCGTCGGGCATCATGCCCTCGATGGTGGTGTACTCGGCGGTCATCCTCGCCTCTGGTTGTCCGGTCACGCGTCGGCTCCTGTGGTGCTGACCCGCGGCCGCGCCTCCAGGAGGGTGCCGCAGGTGGGGCTGTGGGACTCACCGATCAGTACGTGGCGGCCGTCGGGGGCCTGGCCCGTCTTCCCGGCGCCGTCCGTGGAACGTACGTGGGCCGGATCACGCCGGGCCATGTGCGGTCGGTCCATACCTCACGGGCGAGGATGGGCGGTCGGTACACAGAAGGGTCAGCGGGACAGGCGGACGGCTCCCACGCGGGCGACACGGACCGCGACGCCGATACGGAAGAGGCGCTCCGCGTCCTGCCAGCGGTCGCCGAGCAGTTCCCCGATCCGGTCCAGCCGCTGAAGCACCGTGTTCTTGTGCAGGTGCAGTGCCCGCCCGGTCGCCACCGGACTGAGCCGGTTGTCGAGGTACGCGGCCAGCGTCACGAGCAGACTGCCGCCGCGCTCGGCGTCCCAGTCCAGGACCGGGCCGAGCAACTCCCGTACGAACGCCTCCACCCGGGCCTCCCCGGGCCCGAACAGCGCCGTGTACGGCAGGTACTCGTCGGTGGTCGCCGCGGTGTCGGTGATGCCGAGCGCCGGCAGGACCCGCGCGCACGCGGTGGCCGCCTCCACCTGCCCGCGGACGTCGTCCGGGACCTCGCGCAGGAACGTGCCGACCGCCAGCACCGGATGGCCGAGCGCACGGCGCACCGCGGAGTGCACCAGACCGGCCGCGGTCGCGGGGTCCGGCTCGGTGGTGAGCGCCACCACCCAGTCGGCGTGCTCACCGATCAGACCGCGGGGCCCCACCGCCTGCCCGGCGGCGCGCGCCGCGGAGTGCCGCAGTTCGGCCGGGAGCGAGACGACGACCAGGGAGGTGAGGCCCTCGGTGTGGATGCCCCTGGCCTGCGCCCGCTGCGTGACACCCGCGCGGCGCTCGGGATCGTCCGCGAGCAGATCGGCGAGGAGGTCCCGGCGGACCGTCTGCTCGGCCTCGGCGAGCGCGTCCTGCTTCAGGCTGAGCAGCGCAGTGATCTGCGCGGCGCGTTCGGCCGTACGGCGCTCGACCGGCCCGAACTCGACCGTGCCCTGCTCCAGGACGAGCGCGCCCAGCAGGGTCCGCCCGGCGACCACCGCCACGACGAGGTCCCGGCCGGCCTCCCGCAGCGGCACACACCGACCGCTGCGGCGACTCTCGTCGACGGCACGCCGGACGGCTTCGTCACGGGAGGCACCGGTCTCAGCACCGGAGGGCCCGGCACCGGGCGTCGGTCCGGTGTCGCGCGCCCCGTCGGTTCCCGCCGTCGTCGCCGACACCACGAGGTCCGCGTCGAGGATCGTCACCCGGCAGCGCAGCGCCTTGCCCAGCGCGTCGGCGACCGCTGTGGCGTCCCCGCCCCGCAGGACCAGGGCGGTCAGCTCCGAGTGGACGCCGCTCGCCCGCTCCATCGCCTCGACGTGCCGTGCGAGCTGGTCGTACGCCTGCCGGGTCTCCTCGGCGGCGTCCCGGGTCCGGGCCAGCAGCCGCGCAGTCTGGAGCACGACGGCGGCGTGGTCGGCGAACGCCGAGAGCAGCGAGATCTCCTCGGGCGAGAAGGTGTGCTCGATCCGGTTCCCGGCGAACAGCACGCCGATGACCTCGTCGCCCGCCAGCAGCGGCACCCCGAGCAGGGACGAGACGCCCTCGGCCGCCACGGTGGCGTCGATCTGGGGGTCGTGCGGAGCCTGGTCCATGGTGAAGTAGCTCGACGTCCACGACGGCAGCCGGGTCTCCGCGACCCGGCCGGCCAGCCCCATGCCCGGCGGTACGCGCAGCCCGGGGAAGGTGGGCGCCACCGTCCCCAGCGTCGTCCGTACCCGCAGCTCACGGGTCCGCACGTCGAACTCCGACAGATACGTGATGTCCGTGCCGACCAGGTCATGGGCCCGCTCGACCAGGCGCTCCAGCAGCACGTCCACGTCCCGGAGCTGGGCCAGCTCGCGGACGCTGGAGGAGAGCGCCGTCAGCTCCGTGCCGCGCCGGCGCCACCGCTGCGAGCGGGCCCGCAGCCGCCGGACGCCGTCGCCGATCCGGGCCACCGCGTCCGACGGGAGGGCGAGGCCCGCGAGCAGTTCCGTGATCTCGGCGTCGTCGACGTCCCGCTCCGCACCGGCCACGTCGAGCAGGCCGATGACCGTGTCGACCGGGACGGCGCCCGGGTGCTCCGATGCAGCGTTCACGCCCTCGCCCTCCAGGGTCCGCAGTGTGCCGCGCGACCATCCGTGGGCCGTACCGGCAGGCGGACTATACATACGGTGACCGGCCGGGCCCGCGACCCCGGCCGGCCTGGACCGACAGCCCATCGCTCCGCCCCGTGCTGTGTGCCGTACGGCCATACCTGGTGGCACCGGGCGGAACTAGCGTCGCGTACGCACCGAGTCGACCGACGTAGACCGACGTCGTCCGATGTTCTTCGACGTCGTCCGATGTCTCGTCCGATGACCACAACGCAGTGGAGGGCCGCATGCCGAGCACCAGCCGTATCCAGGGTCTGAGGGACCTCACCGTCGACGCCCGGCGGAAGGCCGTCGCGGAGTCCGCCGCCGTCGACCCGCGGCGCATCGCCGCCTTCGACCCGCGGCACGGACTCGACCCGGACCTGGCCGACCACATGATCGAGAACGTGGTCGGCGTCATGGCGCTGCCCGTGGGCGTGGCGACCAACTTCGTCGTCAACGGCCGCGAGGTGCTCGTGCCGATGGCCACCGAGGAGGCGTCGGTGGTCGCCGCCGCCTCCAACTCGGCGAAGGCGGCCCGTACACACGGCGGCTTCTTCACCTCCTCCACCGAGCCGGTCATGCAGGCCCAGGTGCAGATCATCGGCGTACGCGACCCCGAGGCCGGCCGGCTCCGGCTGCTCGAAGCCCGTCGTGAACTCATCGAACTCGCCAACGCCCAGGACCCCAAGCTCGTCGAGTTCGGCGGCGGGGTCAGGGACATCGCGGTCCGGCTCGTCACCTCGCGGGCCGGTACGTACGTCGTGGCCCACCTGCTGGTCGACGTCCGCGACGCGATGGGCGCCAACGCCGTGAACACCATGGCGGAGGCCGTCGCCGACCGCGCCGGACAGATCGCCGGCGGCCGTACGCTGCTGCGTATCCTCACGAACAAGGCCGATCTGCGGCTGTCCAGGGCACGGGCCGTCTTCGACGCCGAGGCGCTCGGCGGCCGGGCCGTGGCCGACGACATCGTGCACGCCGCGGCGCTCGCCGAGGCCGACCCGTACCGCGCGGCCACCCACAACAAGGGCATCATGAACGGCATCTCCGCCGTCGTGCTGGCCACCGGCAACGACACCCGCGCCGTCGAGGCCGGCGCGCACTCCCACGCCGTCTCCCCGGCGGGGCTCTACACCTCGTTGTCCCGGTTCGAGAAGGACGCCGACGGAAACATCGTCGGTACGCTCGAACTGCCCATGCCGGTCGGCCTGGTGGGCGGCGCGACCAGGCTGCACCCCGTGGCGCAGGCAGCCGTCGCCCTGCTCGGCGTCGACACCGCCACCGAACTCGCCGAGATCATCGTCGCCGTGGGACTGGCCCAGAACTTCGGCGCGGTCCGCGCGCTGGCCACCGAGGGCATCCAGCGTGGACACATGTCCCTGCACGCCCGCAACGTCGCCCTCACCGCGGGCGCGACGGCCGAGGAGGTCCCCGCGGTCGTCGCGCGGCTCGTGGCCGACAAGCGCGTCCGGGCCGACCACGCGGAACACGTCCTGCGGGAACTGCGGGCGGGCCACTGAGGCTCTCCAGCCGCCCCATCCCCCGACGACGCCCAGGACCCGGAGCCGCACATGACACCCTCACCCACCGACCCCACCGACCCCACCGACCCCATTGGCCCCGCTGCCCCCGCCGACCCCATCGGCCTGACCGGCCTGACCGGCCCGACCGTCTCGATGACGACCGCCCGTACGGTCCTCGACGGCCTGCACTTCGCCGAGTCACCGAGCGTCGGCCCCGACGGAGCCCTGTACGCGTCGGACTTCTACGCGCACGAGGTGCTGCGCATCGACCCGGACACCTGGCGGGCCGAACCGTACGCCGAGGTGCCGGGCCAGCCCTCCGGCCTCGGCTGGCTGCCCGACGGACGGCTGCTCGTCGTGTCGATGAGGGACCGCAGGCTGCTGCGCCGCGAGGCCGACGGCACCCTCGTCACCCACGCCGACCTCGCCGAGGTGACCGTGGGCGCCGCCAACGACATGCATGTCGACCCCCACGGCCGGGCCTGGATCGGCGACTTCGGCTTCGACTTCTACGGCCTGCTGGAGCGCGACCCCGGCGCCGACCCCCTCTTCGGACCCGGCGCGAACCCGCCGACCGCCACCCTGACCCGCGTCGACCCCGACGGCACGGTCACCACCGCCGCGCACGGCTTGCGTTTCCCCAACGGCACGACCCGCCTGTCCGACGGGACGCTCGTCGTCGCGGAGACCGTCGGCGGCTGCCTCACCGCCTTCACGGTGACCGGCACCGGCGAACTCACCGACCGGCGGGTCTGGGCCGACCTGACCACCGCCGGCGTCACCGGCGGACGTGTCCTGCCCGACGGCATCGCGTACGCCGGCGATGACCGGGTCTGGGTGTCCGACCCCACGGCGGGCGGGGCCTCGCGCGTCGCCAGGGGCGGCACGGTCGACGCGATCGTCCGCACCTCCCAGCCCTGCTTCGCCGTGGGCGTGCTGCCCACCCGGCCCGCCACCGTGGTCTGCTGCACCGCCACGACGTCCAGCCCGACCACGGCCGCCGTGCACCGCACCGGCCGCATCGAGATCGCCGAGATCGCCGAGATCGCCGAGATCGCAGAACCCCCGGGGGCCGCCCGGTGAACCGCTACGGCAACGACCCGCTGCCCGGACTGCCCGCACACGTCACCATCTGCGAGGTCGGTCCCCGCGACGGGCTGCAGAACGAGTCGGAAGCAGTCCCGACCGACGTCAAGGCCGAACTGGTGGAGCGTCTGGCCGACGCCGGGCACACGGTCATCGAGACCACCAGCCTCGTCCACCCGAAGTGGGTGCCGCAACTCGCCGACGCGGAGGAACTGCTGCGCCGCGTCGACCGCAGGCCCGGTGTGCGCTATCCGGTGCTGGTCCCCAACCTGCGCGGTCTCGACCGGGCCCTGGACCTCGGGGTGGAGGACATCGCGGTCTTCGGCTCGGCGACGGAGAGTTTCGCCAAGGCCAACCTCAACCGGAGCGTCGCCGAGTCCCTGGAGATGTTCGCGCCGGTCGTCGCACGGGCCCGCGAGGCGGGGATGCGGGTGCGCGGCTACCTCTCCATGTGCTGGGGCGACCCGTGGGAGGGTGAGGTCCCCGTGGCGCGGGTCGTCTCGGTGGCCACCCGGATGCTCCGCCTCGGCTGCACGGAGCTGAGCCTCGGCGACACCATCGGTGTCGCCACCCCGGGCCGTGTCACAGCCCTCCTCGACGCGCTCGGCGCGGCCGGTGTGTCGGTGGACCGGCTGGCCGTGCACTTCCACGACACCTACGGCCAGGCTCTGTCGAACACCCTCACCGCCCTTCAGCACGGCGTCACGACGGTCGACGCCTCCGCGGGCGGACTCGGCGGCTGCCCCTACGCCAGGTCCGCCACCGGCAACCTGGCCACCGAGGACCTGCTGTGGCAGCTGGCGGGCCTCGGCATCCACACCGGCGTGGACCTGGACAGACTGGCCGAGACCAGTGCTTGGCTCGCCGACCGCCTGGGCCGCCCCAGCCCGTCCCGCACGGTCCGCGCCCTGACCGCCACCTGACCCACCCCACCGCCGAGAAGCGGCGCCGGTCTGCCGGTCATCCTCCGCTGAGCGGCGCCCTGGCCGGGTACGGCCGCTCCTCGGGCAGCAGCCGGGCCGCGGAATCCAGGTCGCCGGCGGTGACGAGGCCGTGGATCTCGTGGGCGAGCGGAGTCACGTCACTGATGGAGACCGTCCACTCGTCCGCGTAGCGCCGCACGGCCTCACCACGGAGCCCGAGCTGCAAGGAGCGGTACCCCAGGGGTCGCAGGCGCAGGTCCCGCTCGGGGTCCCACTGCACGCGCGCCGGCGAACGTCTCAACTGGCGCTGCCAGGCGCTGTGGTCCTCGTGCAGCCCGCGCACGTAACTCGACAGGCATGCGTGACGCAGCGCCCACTCGAAGCCGTCGCGGGCGATCTCGACCGCGAGGACCGTCTCCTGCCCCGGCTTCGTGCCCCAGCCACAGCGGTACATCATCCAGAGGAACGACGGCTTGATCCACGTCATCCGGTCCCGCTTCCACGCGCCGGGGAACCTTCCCTCTCGGACGGCGGGCAGGCCGAGTCCCGGCGAGTAGGCCTGGTAGACGGTGATCGTGGACGCCCCGTAGGCCGCCCGTATCTCATGTCGCGGTCGTTCCATGAACCACAGCTTCGAGGTGGATCCGGGCGAGTGGCCAGCGATTTATCGCCGACCGCCGACCGCCGACCGCCGACCGTCGACCGCCGACCGCCGACCGTCGATCGCCGCTACCGACCGGCAGCCGGGGGTTCCGCGACGCCGACGTAGTTTCCGGACATGGTCCGGATGCGGGCCGACCACCCCAGTGCCGTGAGGTCGTCCGTGAGGGTGCGGGCATCGTGGAACACCTTCACGATGCGGTACCCGCTGCCGTCACCGACCGCGCCCGCGCGGCGAGCCTCGACGTCCACTGGCCCGTTCCGCAGGCCAGCTCCAGTACGTCCCCGGAGACAGGGAGGCCGTCGACGACCGTCAGCAGCTCACGCAGGGCCTCGTCCTCGGCGCACCGGTTCGGTCGCCGCGCGGACATGGTGTGTCCTCACCTCGTGGCAGGGTCAAGGCCCGTGGGCCCTCGCGAGCCGAGCCGGAGTGTGCGGGAGCTGTCACGGAGGTCACTGGCGAGGTGTGGGGGACCGTGCGGCATCCCGTCACTTCTGATGCGGTACCCGAATAAATGGCAGCGCGGAAATCTGGTACGAAATGCCGCGCGGCGCACTGGCCAGCCCGGACGGAGTTTCCCTCGGAAAGAGCCATACGGCAGACGTATTGATCGCCCATAACCGGTATTTGTCCGGCCGTCGGACAGCGGTCTACGGTGCTCCGGAATCACCCGAGCGAAAACTCGAGAGTGAACCGGGGGAATGTGCGTATGAGTTCGTTGAGCCGTCGTCGTCTGCTGCTCACAGGGTCGGGGGTCGTGGCCGGAGCCGGCCTGGCACCGACTCCGGCCACGGCGACCGGGAGACCCGTGGCGCCGAGTGGCCCGGTCACCGTGACACCGGACGACGCACGCTACGGCGACCTGACGTCCGGCCTGAACCAGCGCTGGTCGGCGTCGCCCGAGCGGATCGTGCTGCCTGCGACGACGGCCGAGGTCGTCACCGCGGTCCAGGACGCGGTGGACCGCGGCCGGCGCATAAGCGTCCGGGGCGGTGGCCACTGTTTCGAGGACTTCGTTTTCCATTCCGACGTCGATGTCGTCATCGACATGTCCCGTATGGCCTCGGTCGACTTCGACGACGAACAGCAGGCGTTCGCCGTGGAAGGCGGCGCCACCCTGCTCCAGGTCTATGAAACCCTTTACGAGGGGTGGGGCGTCACCCTGCCCGGCGGAGCCTGCTATTCCGTCGGAGTGGGCGGGCACGTCAGCGGCGGCGGATACGGAATGCTCTCCCGCGCGCACGGCCTGACCGTCGACCACCTGCACGCCGTGGAAGTCGTGGTCGTCGACGCCGACGGCCGCGCCCGGAGCGTCGTCGCCTCCCGCGACCCGGCCGACCCGCACCACGACCTCTTCTGGGCACACACCGGCGGCGGCGGAGGCAACTTCGGCGTCATCACCACGTACTGGTTCCGGACGCCCGGAACCACCGGTACTGCCCCGGGCGCGCTCCTGCCCACGCCGCCGTCCGAGGTGTACGTGACCATGGTTGCCTGGCCCTGGGAGGACGTCGGCAAGGCCGGTTTCGTCGGGCTGCTGGAGGCGTACGGGACCTGGCTGGAACGCCACCGGGACAGCTCCTCGCCGTACAAGGACATGTGCGTGTGGCTGATGCCCAACCACCGGTCCGTCGGCGACATCGCCCTCATCGCCCAGCTCGACGCCACCGTCCCGGACGCCCCCGCACTGCTGACCGCCTTCCTCACCTCCCTCAACCGCGCCCTCGGCGTCGACGACACACCGGGCGTGCCCGACCGGACCGGCGGCACCCACCGGTCGACGTACGCCACCACCAGACGGCTGCCGTGGCTGCGCGCCACCCGCTACCGGGACTATTCGCAGTGCACCGGGCTTCAGCCCGGTGGTGAAGCGAATCTGAGAGCTGCTCTGATCTCAGCTGTGTGCACGGATCCGCACTGTTCACCTCGGCCCAGGTCAGAGCGGCCGGTTCTGTTGCTCGATG